>JAKAAY010000036.1 GCA_021802055.1 Thermoplasmata archaeon | reverse complement strand
GATCTCATCGCTTCCATCAACATCAGGAACAGGGCTGCTGTCAACCAGCCTATTGTAGCGGGTGCTATTTTTGGTCATTTCGATCCCCCAGTTACAAGCCAACGTGCTTCAGCCGTCGGTAGTTGACTGAATACTGGCAGGATAAATCGGATCCAAGCAAGGCCGTTATTCCAGGCGGCAGGAATAGGTTGTATACCCCCATGGAGGCCAGATCTGGGACTGTCCCTCCTTATCCGCCCGGTTATTGCTGTGTCAATATCTGTGCTAAAGACTTTGTGCGGAGGCGAAGACAAAACCACAACGCTTCCCCATACCCCATCTATGCCCACTTTATACTGGCCGAGACCGCCTGAATAGAATAGATTAGATTCAATGTCGGAGGTGGCCCTTTTCTCCTGGTCCTCAAGCGGCTGTCCGTTCCAGAACGTTCCCCAGAAAACCTTGAACCACCGATATCCGTTTCTCCAGAGAAGACTGCCTTTTATACTGCCAGTCCCATGCCCGGTGGCCGGCTGTCGGCATTTTGTCCACGTCCACCCGGTGATCGTAAGGGAGTGCATAGTGCCAGATAGAAGAGTTTCTCAGACTCACGCTTCTGACTCCAACATGCATGAATTACACAATCTCCTTAACACAAACTGGCTCACATCAATCTCCCGGCACTGTTCACACCTTCCAGGCGTCACTGTTCATGAAGCCACATATGAGTACAAACATTGACCCTGGCAAATTACCTGAACGCATCGAGCATATCCTTGTCTCATTTAACTACCTGTTTTTATTTAGTTTGCGCTGTCAGAAAAAATTTAAATCGACATATCAATTTTCCTTTTATGTCACTTTTTTATAAAAAAATCTCAACGAAAAACGCAGCCACGATATTCGCAGTCGCAGTCATGTTGATGTCGGGCCTCTACGGCATCACGGCCTCGCTGGATAATGGAGGTTCATTGAACACAAACCTCAACACCGGAGGTATCTCGGGCTATAGCCCCCCAGCCCAAACCAGTATGCTTCCCATTGCATCCTACATTCCTGCAGTTGAAAAGTACCATATTTCCCAACCAACGCTTCTTCCACAACTCAACATAGGGAGAGACATACATGTTACTGTATTTCTCAAGCAACCCAGGCAGGTTGCCCTCAATGACTTCCTGGCCAACCTATCCAACCCCCGTTCTTCAGAGTATCATAAATATCTGACCATGGAGCAATTTGACAGCCAGTTTGGTGGAAATGCTGCTGCATATGCTCAGATTGTGCAGTACCTTCAATCGCAGGGAGTAACGCATGTCAGGACCTCATATGACAGGCTATCCGTGTCCTTTTCCGCCTCACAGCAGGTTGTGCAGTGTGTCTTTGGCGTGAAGATGGGCCTCTTCTCAGGCAACGGTCATGTCTTTTACATGCCTGAATCTAACCCTGTGCTCCCCGCTACAATTTCCGGCTACATTTCCGGTGTATCAGGTCTATCAAACTACTCCAGGTTCCTTATCCATTATGCTCCGCTGGGACAGCTTAGGGCCATCTCATATGCGGGAGGCAGCAAGACGGCATCATCGGGTTATCTTGCCCCGCCAACGGTAAATGGAGTGCAATTCATTTACGGTTCTGACATGCAGGTAGCCTATGATGAGCAGGGACTGTTCACTCAGTATGGGTACCCCAACGGGACCGTGATAGCCACCATACTGTGGGGAGGAAAGTATAACGGATCGGCTATTACAACGCCCTATGGCAGCCTCACAAAGGGCCAGTATGTTGGGTCTTTCGTGCCTTCAAACATATATGATTACTACAACGAGACCCTGCCATCATACGAACCTCACAGCCATGTCTATGGAGTCCCCCTGAGCGGAGCCCCTCCTCCCGGTCACCTCGCTGCGTTTGACAGTACCGGCGCGGTGTTTGAGAACACCCTTGACCTTGAGATGGCGGGCAGCACCGCTCCCGGCTCCAGCATTTACAATGTTTACAGCAACAGCAACTCATTAAGCTCGCTTGTTTCGGACTTCTCTTACGTATTGAACCCTAACGCCTCCTATAAGGCTCTTGATAATGTCAGCGTCATATCAAATTCCTGGGGTACAACGGATAGAAATTGCACTGGCTGGTTAACAGACCTTCAGGAGGCTCAGGCGAGGGGGATAACTGTCCTTGCCGCCAGTGGTGATTCTGGCGATAATAGTGCCAGTTCCAAGTATTTTGGAAGTCAGTTGTGGTTCCCCGCTAGCATGGCCTACAACACCTTCGGTACCATAGCGGTTGGAGGAACAACAGTAACGCTCAACGCCAACCTTGAAATCCAGAGTCAGATAAACTGGAACATTTCCTCCTCCGATACTGCAGATGGAGGACCCGTAGGGACGACATCAGGCATCAGCTCAATTTTCAAGGAGCCTTCATGGCAACTCGACTCCTCTGCAAACGCCCTCATAGCAGGTTCCGGAAGAGGAGTGCCAGATATAGCAGCCATTGCCAACAACACTCTCATAACCATTACATGTGGAAATTACACATACTATGCGAGCAATGCCAGCACCGGAGGTCTTTTCTATTACTCCTGGGGCACCAGCATTGCATCTCCACTCACAGCAGGGATCATTGCTGAGATTGATCATGTCCTCAATACGTCCGGGGAGGCGAAGGTAGGTTTCCTGGATCCCACGCTGTACGCTCTGGGCAATATGCAGTACCAGAAGCAGACAAATACCTCTACAACCGGGTACCTGGATACTGGAGGCTACAACCTTACCACAAGCATGAACCCATTCTTCCCCGTTATCAAGGGAAACAATAATGTCTATCATGCAAGGTACGGTTACAGTCTCCTTGATGGCTGGGGCTCCATTGATGCTTATAACCTGACAGGATTTTTGCTCAATACCAGCTTCAAGCAGGATTATTACGCACTGTCCGGCGTATGTGACAATCTTTCCCTTAGCTATCTTAAGGTCACATCATATAACACAACCTCGGGAGCTGTATACACCACCTATAATGCTTCGATTCAGCAGAACTTCTTCCTTGCGAACGAAATGGGGCAGCCGACTTACTGGGTCCAGAATGTGATTTACATCGTGGGCAGCAATGCCTCAGGTTTTTCTGTCTATTACACGGGCTGGGTTATTTATCCGTTCTACGGCCTATACCCGGGTACTGTCTATCGTTACAACTTCCCTCTTGGTGAGGTGCTTAAGATGCCGCATTATTTCAACATTAAGACCTTGCTTGATGCCAGCACAAGCCTGATGAACAGGTCAGTCAGCTTCTATGTAAATCTCCATGAGGTTACGCTGCCAGTTCCCGGCGCAGCTTACATCATTGGTTCACTGAACTATTCATATTATTTCCGGAACTACTCACTGTTTGGGGGCCCTTACCCGGACAATATTTTCCAGGGTGGTCTTTCACCGCAGTTCGCCATAGTGGGAGGCCCGTCGCTTATGTGCGGAGATTACATGCCCCCAACATCTGGGACCATTGTTACCAGGATAGAGCCGATGAGTGGTAACGCTTGGATAATACCCAGTACAACAACGTTCGACCTGAATAACACCCAGACGGGGGAAACTGCCAAAAACCTGTATTTCACAAGTGATGGCAATGGGAAGTGGAACGTTGGCATCAGGAGCGGAAGCGGAACGCAGGGTATCATATCATACAATGTGCCTGGCTACCCGGTCAGTTTCATCCCCACAAACCTGCCATCATCGGTGGTGTGGTATGTCAACATCAGCAATGCTTCCGGTCCGGTGAAAAGTGGACATTCCACTGGCAAGATAGAGTTCTGCCTGTTGAACGGCAGTTACAACTTCACCATCTCTTCAACCAATAAGAGCTACGCACCGTCCATTTACTCCGGGTCTTTCAGAGTTTCCAGCCTATCTGTGAATGAGAGCATCGCGTTCTCCCTGGTAACATATGCGGTAACTTTTGCTGAGTCCCACCTCCCCGCGGGGACAGAGTGGTACGTTAATGTAACCGGAGAACCTTCCATTTCTGGAGCAACTTCCACATTATCCACAGACCTGCCAAACGGTTCATATTCCTTCACTGCCTCCTCCGTGGACAAATCTTATGGCTTCAACGGTGGGAACTTTGCGGTAAACGGCGCTGCAACCCCTGTAAACGTTGCTTTCCAGGCGTCGTATCTGGTCTCATTCTCGGAGACGGGCCTACCCGCGGGTGATTTCTGGTTCGTGAACATCACTGGCAGGACAGGTTCCGGATCCATAGGGACATCCTCTTACAGCGTAATGCTGATAAATGGGACATATGCCTACACAGTGTCCACCTCTGATAAGGACTATAGACCCAGCTATAATTCAGGTTCTGTGAAAGTGAATGCTGCTCCTGCTTCTGCTGCAGTGGTTAAGTTTTCTTCCGTAAACTACACCGTCACATTTGTCAGTTCAGACAGGCTGCCCTCAACATGGTACGTTAACATATCGGGCCAATCCATGAGCGGGGCAGACGGCGCGAATATAACGTATGATCTATCCAACGGGACCTATACGTACTCTGTGGCCATACAGAACAAGACCTACAGTCCCAGTTCATATACCGGGACATTTGCGGTATCAGGAAAAAACAGTACCATAGACGTCTACTCGCACATTGTCCTGTTTTCTACAACATTTGCCAGTTCCGGACTCCCTTCGGCCGATACATGGTATGTTAACGTATCCTCTGCCGGTGGTGGAAAACTGGGCTATCATGGATCGGGTACCATAAGTACGCAGCTAACAAACGGTTCTTACACATATACAGTTGCCTCTTCAGACAAGGACTTTGCCCCGGACTCATACACAGGGACATTTACTGTAACGGGCTCATCCAGCGCCATAACCGTTGCGTTCCATCCTGTCCTTTATACGGTCAAGTTCACAGAATCCGGGCTTCCGTCCGGAACCCAGTGGTCTGTGACAATGAACGGAAACTCTGTCAGCTCGTCGAATCAGACTGCCGCGTTCGCGGTCACCAACGGCTCCTATAGTTATTCTGTCAGCTCAGTCAACGGGTATTCACTCAACAGGGCAAGTGGAACAGTGAATGTTTCAGGCAGCGGAGTCACCCTGAGCATGACCTATACGGCGAATCCTGCCCCTCCATCAATACCCATTTACTATGTGATCGCTGGAATTCTGGTTCTTGCCGTCATCGCGGGCATCATACTGACTAGAAGGAGGAAAACATAAGACTGGAACGGAGAAAGAAGGAACTTCATGTAAACCCCGGCGCCCTTTTTTCCCCCGGAGGGTACTCTCCATTCTGCCGGGGGACATTATTTATCAAATCCCGGCCGTATTATTGTATAACATCGATGGTGAAGTAATCTTCACTCTTTTTCATTCTGACTACCTGATGGTTTCGCAGCCTATCCAAAAAACGGGATCGCATGGTATACAGCTACCACTCTCAGTATCAGCAGAAGGTGGATCTCAAACGCGATCAGCACGACCAGGAACATCTTGGACAGTTCCCCCAGAAATCCGACAATATCGCCGTTTATGCCTCCAAAAAGGGATTCGATTTGGGTCTTCAGGGCATAAACAAGGGCAAATGTTACCAGTGTGGGAAGAATCAGCAGTGGAAGGTAGAGAACGAGAACGCAGAGCGGCGGAATAAGATTGGCGAATATATTCATGGTCATGTCGGAATACAGCTGTCCCCTGAACGTCTTGGCATATCCCTCGCTGAAAATGTTCGACTCGTAGAGTGATACAACCATCAAGAACTTGGAGAGCGTTTCCATCAGGACTATGACGGCAAACCCAAAGAGAGCTCCGAACTGTGGAAGCGTAACCAGCAGGATTCCGTAAATTATAAAGAAACTGCCCAACCCTCCCGCTCCCAGGTACCTGTCTTTTATCACCTCTCTTCTGCGTTCAGCGTTGCCGCGGGCCATCAGAGCATCCCCTGTGTCTATGACGGCATCGACATGGTTCAGGCCTGAAAGCAGCATGAGAGTTGAAATTGATATGGCAGAGGCAGGAAATGGCCCAACCAGAAAATAGGATACATAGAACAGGAACCCTGCTATGGTTCCCATGATAAGGCCAACCACCGAAAAAGCCCAGACGCTGTTATCCTTCCCGGAGTACGGTGCAGGAATGACCGTCAGGAATGAGATTGCCCCGTAGAATCCAGAAATGAGTCTTCCCACGGGCGCATAACGGCCAAATAGATTTAATTGTGTTGCTTTCATCTCTGCCTGTTGAAGGATTCAGCACATGGCGGAGACGTATGGAGTCATTCTGCCTCGGCGGGCCTCGACCCGTACGGGATGATAGACTTCAGTTCAAACGTGAACGATTTCAGTCCTTTATCCCACCAGTGCAGTGAATGCCATGAGTCCCTTTCACTGTATCCGGATCCGGATCAAAGCAGGTATACGGAGGGACTGTGCAGGTACAGTGGGGTCTCTGCTGAAGACGTGGCTATTTTACCAGGATTGACCTATTTTATCCGGCATATCCAGGATATTCTGGGTTTCCGAAAGGCCCTTGTTGGGTCGCCCACATTCATGGAATACAGATCCTCCCAGTTCGTTAATGGAAACGTTTCCTACATTACCTATGAGGCGCTCCTGAAGAACCACAACCTGATCGGAGGTTATTCCCCCGACCTTGTTGTCCTCGTCAGCCCTTCCAACCCCACAGGAGAGGTTGTTGACCATTCAGATCTGGTTTACCTGCTTGATTACCTCTCAAGAAGAGGCATATCCCTGTTTCTGGACGAGGCATTTGTCGAGTTTGCGGGGAGGTCTCTTGCAGTATCCGATGCTTCACTCGTCTCCTCCTACTCAAATCTCTACATTGGGCGTTCACTCAGCAAATTATCAGGCCTGCCTTCTCTGCGCTCTGCCTACGTCATCACGTCCCCGGAAAACGTCAGCAGAATTTTCCAGAGAATTCCACCCTGGATGACCAGCCAGTTTTTCCTTCACCTCATTGCCCAGATCGATTTTGATGCCCTTCAATATCTTCCTGCAAAGGTAGCTGAGGTGAGGAATAGGTTTGTGAGCGACATGCAGGAACTGGGATTTCATCCCGTGGGAAAGCCCTCTGCCAACTACGTGACATTCAGGTGCCCGAGGGATCACATGGGAGAAAAACTTGTGAAAGGACTGCTGCGAAGTGGGGTGCTGATCAGATCACTCTGGAATTACCCGGAATTTGGGCAGGATTTCATAAGAATTGCCATAAAGAGGAGAGAGAAGATGGAGATGCTCATCGGCGAAATCAGGAGAATAATCGGCAATGGGTAAGATCATTCTGGTCACTGGCACTTCTTCTGGTGCTGGTAAATCCACAATCGTCACCGCTCTCTGCAGGATCCTCTCCGACATGGGTTACAGAGTAGCCCCATTCAAGGCGTCGAACATGTCTAGAAATTCCGTCTCACTCGACGATGGCTCGGAGATTGCCCGGGCACAGTGGTTGCAGGCAGTTGCTGCCAGGGTTTCTCCGAGTAAGGAGATGAATCCCGTACTTCTCAAGCCGGAGGGAAACAGGGCATCCCAGGTCATACTTGATGGCAGATCATGCGGCGTCATGGACATTGCTGCCTACAGGGAGTTCTTGGCAACAAAGGCGAGAGATGTGGTTGGCCGGTCTCTGAGAAAACTCGCGGAGAGCTACCAGGTCGTTGTTGCAGAAGGTGCCGGTTCCCCAGCCGAGATCAATATAACCGATTACGACCTCGCCAATACCTTCGTTCTTGAGAATTTCAATCCGGTGACCATACTGGTGGCTGACATTGATAGGGGAGGAGCATTCGCGTCCATACTTGGAACCTTATCACTGATGAGGAACCCTTCCAGCGTGAGAGGCATCATCATAAACAGGATGCAGGGAGATGCCTCAATGCTGGGTCCAGGCATAAGTGCCATTGAGAACAGGACAGGAACAATGTTTCTCGGGGTGGTTCCCATGTTCCACGACCTGGCAATTCCCGGTGAGGATTCGCTGGACTACCACAGGGAGAGACTCACGGGAAGCAGGATATGTGTCATAAAGACCCCGTACATGGAGAATTACAGTGACGTGGATCCACTGGTTTCCTTTGGCATTGGGTTCACATTTGTGGATGGAGGAAACAGTGACATTCTGAGATGCTGTGAGCTCATTGTGCTGCCTGGATCGAAGAATGTTTTCCTTGATCTGGAATATCTCAGGGAGACTGGGCTGGAACGTTCCATACTGGAAGCAAAGTCACAGGGCAAGAAAATTATCGGAATCTGTGGCGGCTTCCAGATACTGGGCATGGAAATATCCGATCCGGGAGGAGTACAGTCGCATGGAGGAACGTTCCGTGGTCTGGGGTTACTGGATGTCGATTTCACCTACAGCGGCCTGAAGACAACTCGGCAGGTTGAATACATCACCAAAGTTCCGCAAAGTGCGCCGGAAAAATGGTTCAGAGGCTACGAGATACATTATGGATATGCGCAAAGAACCGGAGAGCCTCCAATGAACCTGACACGTAACGGGGATGAAGGTGCCGTCTCATCGGATTCAAGAATATTTGGAACAAACATCCATGGTATACTTGAAAACACGACTTTTCTTGGTTATCTGCTCCATGCGGAAATCCATGACGATTATTCACGGTCTCTTGAGAGACATATAGATAGGCTGGCTACCGTTATCAGGGATAACGTTGACATTGCTGCAATCCTTCGCTTCATTTCTTAAATATCCCCCATTTCTTGCTCTTTCGGTGGTCGCACTCTCACTGATAATTGATGCTCTTATTGGAGACCCGGAGAGGATACATCCGGTGCGCGGCATAGGTTTTCTCATTTCCCGTATGGAGGGCTTTTTCTACAGACTTAAGAACAGGATTGTCGGCGGCTCACTGCTGATTCTCGCAGTGATGACCATCTCACTCGGGCTCACCGCTCTCGCACTTTTCATCTCATGGACGGATATTCTCGTCTATCTGATCCTGTCTGCAATCCTTCTGAAATTTATGTTTGCCTTCAGGAGCATGGGGGACCACATACGCAGGGTATTAAGGGGACTCGATAAGGGGAATCTTGAGGAGGCAAGGCAGTCCATCTCTCTGATGGTCAGACGCGACACCACAAATATGCCTGAAAGCCTCATATGCTCTGCCGCCATAGAGTCCATATCCGAGGGCTTTGTTGACGGCTTTGCCAACTCTATGTTCTTCTTCTCCCTTTTTGGCGTTCTGGGATCGGTATTCGCCCGTGTAGCCAGTACGTTCGACTCGATGGTGGCTTACAGGAACAGCAGATACAACCTGTTTGGAAGGGGCGCAGCCTATCTGGACACGGCAGTAAACTATGTACCTGCAAGGATTAGCATTGCTGCGTTTGCCCCTGCCACTCTTCTGATGGGTTTCAGGATTCCAGGTTTAAAAGAGATGCGGCAACAGTCAGGCAATCTGGAGAGCATAAATGCGGGCTGGCCCATCTCCTATTTCGCCCTGTCCATGGGTATTCGGCTGGAAAAGAGCGGGCATTACGTGGTAAATGAGAATGGCCGAGAACCAGGGGCACAGGATATAAGGAAGGCAATGGCTCTGTTCAGGATTTCCGGTCTGATATTCATCGTGGAGTTCGTTTTGCCGCTGATCTTATTTCTTTACATTTTAGGCATCAATTTCTTTTAGGTGGCACATGCCCATTCGACTTCGATGCCGTTATTTGGAAGCGATAGACCAGGAGCGGCGCCTCCCACGCAACGTATACTCCTCCACCCGATCCCTTCCGCGCCGGAGTTCCTTATGATTCCCTTCAGTCCTGGCAAAGTATTGGTCCAAATGATCATGATGATCCAGCGTGGATGGAAGATATGCGGCTCATGGTATGCACAATGCCTCTAGCGATTATATTGACGCATAATTGACAGGCGGTTTCCTGTGGTATTGAACATAACTATCAAACCGTATTGCCATGACCTTTCATAACACAACGCATACCGGGAAAGGGAAATAAACATTTGATCCCAGAGAAATAAGAAAGTTTATGAAAGAAGAACGGAAAAGTGGTTTGGTCCCCTATTATGAGAGTGGATTGGCTTATTAGCTATCATCACTTTTCTATTATACTTTCCTTCCATTCTTCATAGACCTCCTTTGGTGCTTTATAATCTATTGCTGAATGCAGTCTCTCATTGTTATAGAATTCAATGAACCTGGAGATTGTGTTCTCTGCGTCCTCGAAGGAGGAGAACTCGAACCTCCTTATCACCTCCTTCTCCAGTATGGAATTGAATGATTCTATGTGTGCATCTTCCCTTGGAGCGGCAGGATGTATCCTCTCATGTGCGATGTTTGATGATGACAGGAACAACTCGACTGTTCTGCTCACAAACTGAGTGCCGTTGTCGCTTCTTATCCTGACATGGGATATTCTCTCTATTCCCCGATCCAGGAAGGCAAAGTCCATTGCCTTCTTCACATCATCAGAGGTGCAGTGATATCCAAGATACTTTCCAACGACCTCCCTGGTGAAACAGTCTATCATTGCAAAGAAGTAGGTTGTTCTGTTCTCTCCCTGAATGTAGATGTATTTTATGTCCATTTCCCAGATTTCGTTAGGTGCATTCACTGTAACGATGGGATCAGCAACCCTCCTGGCCGGACTTCTGTAATTGTATGTATGGTTAAGGAGGTCATTCTCCTTCATGAGACGGAATACTTTTTTCCTGTTGATTATATATCCGGATCTCTGCAGGTATTTTGTGACCTTCCTGTAGCCATAGCATACAAATTCTCTTTCCAGGAGTTCCTCTATAACAAGAAGGATCTGTGTATCAGGAATCCTGACGATATCATTTCCCACGGAGAGACAGGTTGTCTGGGAGTTTTTCCTTCCCCTCTTCAGATGAATCATCGAACGTTTACGGTAATAGGTGCTTTCAGGAATGCCAAGCAGATGCAGCATCCTTGTTATGGTGATTCCCCTTGATCTGTATTCATTCACTATAATCGCTGCCTCTTCGTTTTTTTATATGCTTCCTGAAGCATAGATACCTCAAGCTCCTTCTCTGCAAGCATCTTTTTGAGTCTCTCATTCTCCTTCTTCAGCTTCCTTATGCTTGGATCCGAATGTCTCCTACCTGATATGAGGCCATCCACACCATAGGTGTCGTATATCTCCTTCCAGCGGTAGAACATGGAGGGATCAACACCATATTTTCTGCACGTCTCAACAACATGTCCATTCTCCTTGATTTCCTTGATGAGGGCAAGTTTCTCCTCTGATTTCCATCGTCTCCGCTCGGTCATTGTTCCCCCCAAACCCCCTTCAATATTTCATTTAATATATTAATATTCTTATTAGCCAATCTACTCCAATCATTTAAGGGGCCAGACCAGATCCCATATATAAGGACAGGAAGACATATGGAACAATTCCCTCCTTTGTGCTGTTCCATCATCCTGAATCAAATTCAGTTCAACAATCACGATTGAGCCATATCTATCCTTCGTGCAGGCAGCCGAATAAATGGTTTTATTGCTGTTTTCGTTATGCCGTTTATGAACCATTTTCTCATTTCTGGCGAATCTGCAATAATTTATTCAATATGAGGAACCCTGTTTATGACAGCACAGAAGCCCATTTGGCTGCCGGGATTTTCTTGACATCGCATCCAAATATAAAGATGCCATCATCTTTCTTGTTGCTGCAATTGCTGATCGCCATGCTTCAGAACTGGCGCAAATTTCGATACTCTTGGTGCTTTTGTCTGTTTCGTGG
>JAKAAY010000035.1 GCA_021802055.1 Thermoplasmata archaeon | reverse complement strand
CTTATAAGATCCCCTTTTACTAGAGTGTTGTTTAACAATACCAGTGTGTACTTAACATAAGTTCCGTTTGAGACCTTGTAATTCGAGATCGATGGATTAACACTGACTTCCTTTCTTGTTCCCTGCGCTTGAACATGTTCAATTGAACCTGTCATAACCGCAAATGACGTCAGAGTAAACAGGAATACAATAGAAATGGCAGCTATCTTAAGTGCTCGGTTTTTCACAAAAAAGGAGCTTCCGCGTCTATATTAAGTTTAACTCCGAATAAAATTCATTACGAACCCTCATCATTAATTCCTCCGATTCTGTCCTTGTGATTAAAAATGTGTAAATGCGCACTCATGGCTATTATCATAGTCCCTGATCAATAATTTTACAGATCCAGTCAAGATGATAACTTCGAAATGAAATGTGAACGCAGAAAGAGGAGGGGACTTGGGTTAATACGGGAAACCGTTACCTGCATGTTGCAAAAGGCTTATTGGAAATGAAGATAATGAAACCAGTGAAGGATACCACTCTCCCACTGTCCATAGATGGGAAGCACGTAGTCACTGAGATAATGACCAGGAAACGAATGAAATTTACCAATACGAGCCATGTTCACAAAATCTATTTTCTCTCGTCCGTCTTCTGCCAAAAAACTTTGATGAATACAAGTTATATGATTCGGTGCAAAGTACCTATCGGTCTTTGAAATGGTGGGTCATGTTCATAGATAGAACTGATGCTGGAAAGAAACTAGCCAGTCTCCTCACAGAATACGCCAGTGAAGACTGCATCGTATATGGACTCCCACGCGGGGGGATACCTGTCGGGTTTCAGATTTCAGAGGCCATCAAGAAGCCGCTCGAAGCAATTCTTGTAAAGAAAATTGGCGTTCCTGGACAGGAAGAGCTTGCCCTTGGAGCAGTCGCAGAATCTGATGAACCTGCGTTCTACTTCAACAATGATCTGATGCTGAGTCTTCACTTGACTGAACAGGACCTCCAGTCATCCATTACAAAGAGGTTAGACGAAATAAGGGTTCTAAGGGAGAGATTCCGGGGTAAAGCTAAGATACAGAGAGAGCCGAACGCCACTGCTATTTTAGTGGATGATGGGATAGCAACCGGCGCAACGGTCAAAGCGGCAGTAATGTGGCTTAGATCACACTCCCAAAAGAGCATAGTCGTAGCTTCCCCCGTATGCCAGAAATCCGTCGCAGGGGAGATCGCACAGATGGTGGACACTGTGGTGTGCGTACAGTCCCCATCTGTACTCTTTGCAGTAGGTGAATATTATAGTGATTTCACGCAGGTCTCAGATGAAGAGGTCGAATATCTTCTGAAGGCTGCCAGAATAAACCTGTCCAAGAAGAGCTAGTTTTGGCGGTTGTTATCAAATTGTCCTCTTCTTCTATCTCTAAGGAGTCGATATCTATCCGAGGTTGGAATATTTCTTGGTTTGACCGTTTCCAGCCATAATGCCGAAGCGAAGTGCCGAGAACGGTTTGATACAGTCGGTCAACGTGAGATAATGAGCGTGCATTGCGACCTGCATCTCTGGAAATATAGCGGGACCAATTACAAGAAGAACCGCCGCGAGAAGCCGCGTGTCTATCAGCCCGGTGGAAAACAGACCTGGTGCCTGACCTGGTTTTGGCTCATCTCCAGTAATCATAATCATCCAGAAACCCGTGTCCTTGCAGACCGCCATGGTTTTTCTGGCTTCCTTGCACAAGATTAGGGAATGTTTACCTTGAGCCCTGCAATCTACTCATCCTTCTTCGCCCTCGATGCAATCCTCATCGATTTTTGTGAACGATTGTCGAATATTTCCGGTGCATTGTTCCTGAGGTGATCCTTCCAGCAGTAGAATCTTGCTAGCTTGAGACCATATTTCCCACACAAATCTGCGATAGATATGGCCTCCCTCATTCACCCAAGAACCATTTTCGGTTTCTCCTCAGGTGTGTATACGCTTTTTTCTGTCATTTATAATGCGTGGAACAGCACGGATCATAATTATTTTCGGAATTTGCCGAGAGATGTGTAACTTTTGACCACTCAGAACTGGTGAGCTATCATGAAGTTCAGAACACCAGCTTGCAATCTTAGCAGTTATGAGCCAGACAACTTCAGAACCATTTTTGGACAGTCAAAAAAGAAATGATTGCAGGCGCAATTCCACTTTCTCCTCAATATTGAGTCTTATTTTTGGGTATGGTAGGTCCTTGACGCCAAGTTATTTTTGAGCAGCAATGGATATGTGCCTACAAGAAGCATTATGATCAGTCCTATTCCTCCTATCCCTGGCATCAGGTTCAAGCTGAGATACTGCCCCCCTCCACCAAAAAGCAGTGTCAGAAGTCCCCACTTAACTTTCCGCGTGCCCAGAGCCATAGTTAATGGTAATATCCCTGCTATTGCATAATAAATACACGCAAATAGAGAGACATAAGCTGGCCAGGAAACAAAGGTAAATGGGTTGGCAGGGGAAAAATAAGCCTTCAATTGCAAGATAGATTCCATCCAGAGGAAAATAGCGCCACCCACTCCTAAAAATAGTGAGATGCTTTCCCCCGATTCCTGTTTTATTGTGTTCATTTTAGATAACCTCATAATGGGAGGGGACTTACCGCCTGAGTCACGTAATTCCAGTTGTTGCTGCCATATTGATTTACTCCACTTTGAACCATGCTGTCAAAGCTCGTCAACAAATTTGCTCCGGGAGCTTCAGGTACTGGCCCGTATATAGCCTGAAAACTATGAGTGCCATAATTCCAGGCATAACCCTCGAATGCATCAGACACGCCATCCAGGAAATAGGACTGTTCAAATTCTACCTGCAGGAAGCCATAATTGCCAAATACTTGGGTGGAATCGTACGCGTTTGTTAGGGTTTGCTGTTCCTCCGACAGGAGAAGATAGGATAAGACTGTCGCTATCGCTGCTAGAATCAGGCCAATAATCGTCGAAGCCAAGGCCGCATTAATAACGCTAGCTATGACGGCCGCTCCGAAACCCGCCCCGAAACCCAAGCTAAGCGACACATACAGGTTGTTCTGACTCAACTGAGATTCCAAACCTTGGTAATAATACAGAGCATTTATTCCACTGTACTGAAGGTAATAGAAGTAATCATATCCAACAGTGAATCCCCCCAACCACCAGGGAAGGTTAATTGATTGGATGTTGAACATGATCGAAGGATCTTTTTGACCGAGGCTGACCTTGAACTGCTGCACCGATGAAATTCCGGCACCAGCCGATTGGAGTGTAGACTGCTCTTTTGCTATTTGTGATAACTGACTCTGATATTCAGTGCTGGACTTTATGAAAAGATTGAACAAAGTGAGTCTAGACTTCGGTGCAAGGGAGCCGTACTCGTGCCCGCTATGGCCGTACCATTTCATGAACTCCTTTTTGAGTTGCATTTCATTTGCCAGTAGTATCATATTAAGACTGCGGTCAGAAGAAGCAGCGGTCCGAGAATCACTAATTTTTCCTGACGCATAAGTCATACCCGAAAATGTTGCAGACAATAGGAGAGCTATGGCAACTACTGATAGAATAGTCAATAAAAAATGCGAAGGTTTAAACCTAGTCATGATTATAATTTATGCCTCCAAAATATTTGAATTTTGTTGCACTTTACACGGCAACAAGAGGTCGCTAGATATACTACCTTTAATAGCCCTATTGCCGTTTCTCCTTTGCGGCGCAGGTCTATTCTATCATCTTGCCTGAAAATGAATTCGATCCCCCTGTTCCGGCGATGAGAATTTCCCTCTTTTTGCATACAAGCGTAAGCTCCAGCCTACTTTGCATTGTATTCTGCCGCAGTCATTCCCGGTAGCTGGAAGACCTTGATGCCACACTGGTCGATCCAAGTATCAATTTCGTGTAATCCGGTATTACTGAGTTCTGGAATATGGCCTGTTTGATTCCATTGTCGAATTAGAGTTCATCTATCATGGTGTATTGAGCCTTCAAAGGTTCGGGATCAGTGTCAAGGCAGTCCCGGAAAATCAACCGTTGCCACCTGCCTGGGATGCCTGTGTGTTTTTACGACGCTTGACGCAGGCAACATGGTTTCCTTGGCAGGCGGGGCAGTTCGTCTAGTAGCGTGGGAAACACCGCAGAGGCTGGGAAGAAACATTATGAAAACGGGTCTGCCAGCATAACGCCCACCACTGAAACCGTGGCGCCAGGCAAGATGGTTAACATTGCCAGGACACCAGCAAAGTTTTTCATTGACTGCTCAAGATGGGTCAACGGCTTGTGCTTTCCTGAATCCGTGAGGTCACATATTAATAGGAATTCAGGTCTTCCCGCGGTGAAGACATTTGCTGGAGCACCTTTTCAACCCGGAAAGCATATCGGTGGTAGGAGCCTCGTCAGATCCAAGAAAAATTGGCCATGCCGTTCTTGAAAACCTTGTGCTGCAAGGCTATGGCGGCAGGATATATCCTGTGAACCCTGCGAGTTCCGAAATAATGGGACTCAAATGCTATCCATCACTGGAGGCGATACCTTCCCGCGTCGATCTTGCCGTGATAACGCTGCCTGCGAAACAGTCGGTGGACTTGCTTGAACAGTGCGTGAAGAAGAAGATCCCGTATGCGGTGATTGTAGCAGGCGGGTTCTCTGAAGCAGGAGAGGAAGGCAGGGTGCTTGAGACAAGGCTTCGGGAAATTATTAAAGGAACCGGCACAAGAGTCATAGGCCCTAACACTGTTGGAGTGCTGTTTCCTTACACCGGCGTGAATACTGCACTTACTCCACATGACAGGCTTTTTTTTCCGGAAAAGGGCGAGGTCGGGTTCATTTCACAAAGCGGAGCACTCGGGCTCCTTGTCATGGATTCCATAACTGAGTACAGAATGGGGATTTCCGGTTTCATCAACATCGGCAACAGGGCTGACATAGCTGAAACAGACTCACTGAGATTGTTTGAGGCAGATCCCAACACAAAATCCATCGTAATGTACCTGGAGAGCGTATCGGACGGAGAGCAGTTCTTTAAGACAGTGAAAGAGGTCAACAGGAAGAAGCCCGTAATAATCCTTAAGACAGGAAGGTCCCTTGAATCCACCAGGGCAGCAGCCTCTCATACCGGAGCAATGGCCTCCAATGACAGGGTTTTCAGCGGAATAATGAGGCAGGCCGGAATCACCAGGGCATATGATGAAACCGAACTTCTTGATTTTGGCAAGGCTCTTGCCTACCAGCGGCCTCCTCCCGGAAAGAGGGTGGCTGTGATAACAACGGCAGGCGGTGTTGGGGTGCTCACAACGGATCTTCTGACTTCTCCCGATAACCACGGAAGGCTGGAAATGGCCAGTTTCAACGATGAGGAGACGCGGGAGATGAGGAAATTTGTCCTTCCCTTTGCATCCGTCGCAAACCCCATAGACCTCACTGCAGATGGAAGCACGGAAGCTTACGGGAAGATCCTTGACGTCCTTGTCAGATCAGATTCCGTGGATGCGATAATAGCATATGCGCTTCCGCAGACTCCGAAGATAAACATGGACATAGTTGGGACTCTCAAGCTCGCAGCGAGTTCGAAGCCGGTTGTGGCTGGGGCAATAGGGAACAGGCTTTCCAAGGTTATGCTGGGGGAGCTGGAAGCGGCCAGAATACCTGCGTTCCCTTCTGTGAGCAGGACTGTGGGGGCAATGAAGGTGCTTTGTGAATACGGCGAATACCTGAGGAGGCACAGAAATGACTGATTCAGGAACCGAACCCCAGAAAGTCATGGTGGAGAAGCAGGCAAAAGATCTGCTCTCAAATCATGGTATCTCAGTGCCTAGATCCGTACTTTCAAAGGATTTGCCTGCCTCTATACGGCTGAAATTTCCAGTGGTTCTCAAGGTCTCTGATGAAAGAATACTCCATAAGACGGACGTCGGCGGAGTGATCCTGAACATTGGAACGCAAGAGGCGCTTGAAAGGGAATTCATCTCAATGAAGTCCAGGTTTCCTGACTCTGAGTATCTGATCGAGGAAATGCTACCCTCCGGGATCGAATATATCATCGGCGTAACCCGCGACCGGGATTTCGGTCAGGTCATAATGCTGGGTTCGGGGGGCATATTCACAGAGCTCTACGGAGACGTCACGTTCCGGAAGATACCCATATTCAAGGAAGACGCTGAGGAAATGATAACCGGGATAGCCTCAGGAAGGTTTTGCCAGGGATTCAGGGGTAAAAAGGTAGATTGCAATGCCCTCGCTGACCTGCTAATAAAAATCAGCGCTTTATTGGAGTCTGGCAGTTATCCCATAGAGTCCATGGACCTGAACCCGGTCATAGCACTTGAGAAGGGTGTGGTGGTCGCTGACGCAAAGATCATCCTGAGAGGGAAGAGTTAAAACCGGGCACAGAAATTTTAGGGCGCCCGGTGCGAGCCATCAGAATAGACCTGTTATCTCACCGCTGTCAGTTATGTCCACACCTTCAGCATTTGGAACCTTTGGCAGGCCAGGCATTGTCATTATGTTCCCCATGAGTGGCACCACAAAGCCTGCTCCCGATGATATACCAATTGAACCCACTGTCACCGAGAAGTTTCTTGGAACATTAAGAATCACAGGGTCATCGCTGATTGAGTTCTGCGTCTTGGCCATGCAGATGGGGAGTTTGTCAAGCTCAGCCTTCTCGATGAACTTGAGGTCCTTCAATGCCTGCTTTCCGAAAATGACGCTGTCCGCACCGTAGATTCTCCTGGCAACGTTCTCTATCTTAGTTCTTATGGGGTCGTCCATCTCGTATGCATACTTCAGTCTGTACGGCTCAGATCTGATGCTCTTGAGGACTGCGTTCGCAAGATCGATCCCTCCTTCTCCCCCTTTCTCATATACCTCTGAAAGGACACAGTTGATCTTCTCCGATCCAAGCAACTGGAGGATCGTGTCTATCTCTTTCTCC
This sequence comes from Thermoplasmata archaeon, assembly GCA_021802055.1. Lineage (GTDB taxonomy): Archaea > Thermoplasmatota > Thermoplasmata > Thermoplasmatales > Thermoplasmataceae > JAKAFX01. Next base: position 4,935 of record JAKAAY010000035.1, on the reverse strand, counting down.
GTATCTGTGGGGAATCTGTTTAAGGCCACTATAGGCTCAACCCCGTAGGATCTGATTATCTCAACGTGGCGGATCAGGTTCAATGAGCCCGTCCTGAGGGCTGCCAAATCCTCCGCCTTAACGTCCTTGGAGCCCCCATGGTGTTTGATTGCCCTGATTGTGCCCACTATCACGACAATGCTTATATCAAGTGAGCCAACCCGTGAAACGAGGTCGAAGAATTTCTCTGCACCAAGATCGGTCGCAAACCCGGACTCGGTAACAACATAATCGCTTGTCTTCAGTGCCAGATCCGCGGCCACGACGCTGGATGTACCATGTGCGATGTTGCCGAATGGGCCGGTATGGATGAAGGCAGGAACCCCTTCTGTGGTCTGGACAAGGTTCGGTTTCAGCGCATCGGTGAGAAGTGCAGCCATGGCTCCCTGTACCTTAAGCTGAGATGCATAGACAGGATTTCCGTTCATATCCTTGGCAACCATAATTTTCCCAAGCCGTCCCTTCATGTCTGCGTAAGATCTGCTCAACCCAAGTATTGCCATGATCTCCGAGGCAGGCGTGATCACGAATCTGTCCATGACTAGCGCGCCGTCATCCTTTCCTCCCACGCCAACGGCAATTGACCTCAGGGATCGGTCGTTCATGTCTATGGTTCTTGGGAAGAATATGTCCTTCTGATCTATTTTCAGCGCATTCTTATAGTAAAGATGGTTGTTTATGACTGCGGAAAGGAGATTATGCGCAGCCGAAACAGCTGGAAAATCTCCTGTGAAAATGAGATTTATTCTGTCACTTGGCTCAACCTTGGATTTCCCTCCACCGGTTGCACCTCCCTTGACACCAAAGCAAGGGCCGAGAGACGGTTCCCTGATGGCAATGCTCACACTCTTTCCAAGCCGGTGAAGACCCTGCCCCAGTCCAATGACTGTTGTTGTCTTGCCTTCGCCCGCAGGGGTCGGAGTCATGCCCGTGACAAGAATGAGCTTGCCTCTCCGCTTGTTGTTAAAGGCTGCATTATTCAAGGGCACCTTAGCCATATACCTGCCGTAGTTTTCGATGCTATCTCCGGAAATTCCCAATTCTGATGCTATGTTTGCAATAGGCTTTAGAGTCATTGGCATCCAGTTGGAAAGGTTTGCATCAAGATAACAATTTCCACGCATATCTGAGCCATGGGGATACCTTTTCGTATGCGGGAGGTCGCAGGCTCACGCATTTTCAGCCACAAAGTATTCACTGGTGGAGATTTGGGGGCGAACCTGTTAGGCGCTGGCAATATGTCCTCGGGTGCTTACACTGCCTGTGGTGAACATGACAGGAAAGGTATCTCTCATACTGTTCTCAGGGAATGTGGACAGGCTGATGGCGGGTTCCATAATAACGTCGGGGGCAGTCGCGAACGACATGGACGTGAATGTTTTCGTCACCTTCTGGGCCCTGCTGCATCTGAAGAAGACGGGGGCTCCTGCGCCAACGCTGAGCCCTGAAGCAGGAGCGATGGCGGAGCGGATGATGAAGATCATGTCGGAAAAGAAGATGCCCTCATGGCTTGACACAATCAAGCAGGCAGCAGAAGTCGGGAACGTTACGGTATATGCATGCGCCATGTTTGCGGACATGATGGGGATACGAAAGTCCGATCTGGATCCCATTGTCAGGGATGTTATTGGTGTATCACAGTTCGTGGACATGTCCAGGGACTCCAACATGACTCTGTTTATATAAGAAGGAAGTGTGAAACATATGGCTGAAAAACCTACAAAAGTGATCGATGCACGAGGGAGCTACTGTCCTGGACCGCTTATGGAGCTTATAAAGGCATATAAGCAGGGAAAGGTTGGAGACGTCATATCTGTGTATTCGACCGATGAGGGGACAAAGAAGGATGCCCCGGAGTGGATCAGGAAATCGGGGAACGAACTTGTCGGGATTTTTGACAGGCAGGGCTACTATGAAATCGTGATGAAGAAGACCAGGTAGATCCTCATGCCTGAAGCGAGAAAAAGAGCCCTCATACTGGGTGACGGGGCGGCCGGAACAATAATGGCCAACAAGTTGAGATTCCACACCGACCCGTCACAACTTGAAATCAAGGTCATTGGGAACTCAGTTAATCACTACTTCAAGCCGGACGGAGTTATGATCCCCTTTGGCTTCAAGAACCATAAGAATAGTGTCAAGCCCACAAAGTCGCTTTTCAACCATGGAGTTGACTACATACACGATACAGTAACTTCCATAGACCTGGAAAATCACAGTGTAAGGGCAGGTGATACTGGAGAAATCTCCTATGATTATATAGTGATCGCAACCGGAGACCGGTTTTCTACCGAAGATCTGCCGGGTTACAATGAGGCTGCACATCACTTCTACAGTCTGGAAGCAACCCTGGAGCTAAGGCAGAAGCTGGCTGAGTTCAAGGGAGGCAAAATAGTGGTGGGACAGGCGAGCATCCCCATACAGTGCCCCCCTGCACCCTATGAGTTCACCTTCCAGCTCGATCAGTACCTCAGGCTGAAAGGCCTGCGTCAAAGCACGGAAATTCACTACATATACCCCCTTAACAGAGTCTTCACCATGCCAAATGTTTCTTCCTTCGTTGAAAAACTTATGGAAGAAAAGGGAATAATGGTGCATAAATTATTCAATGTTGACTCACTGGATCCAGTTTCGAAAACCCTGAGTTCCCTGGAGGGGGAGCAGGTTCCGTATGATCTGCTCATCCTTGTCCCTCCGCACAAGGGACAGAAGCTGATGACAGATTCCGGCCTTGCTGATGAGAGCGGGTACATCGACGTTGACAGGAACCACCTCAATTACAGGGACTACGACAATGTCTTCGTGGTGGGCGACGCAACTAACCTCCCGATCTCAAAGGCTGGCGCCACCGCACACTTTGAGTCTGAATACCTGGCCAACCGCATAGCCAGTGAGGTTAGCGGAAATGCATTCTTTGAATCTTATAACGGTGAGGTGGCGTGTACCACCATTACCGGAGGCCAGGAGGCGATAACTCTGTTCTTCAGCTACAGCAAACCTCCCCGCGCCAACTTCCAGAGCAAGTCTGACTATTTCCTGAAATGGACATCTTCTGACACGTACTTTTCGGCAATGCTCAGAGGAATTATGTGAAGGTGAACTCAATGAAGGACGAGAATCATGATGAGATGGAGTCTGCCCTGCTTGAACTGGTCAAGAACGCAGACGTCATAGCAGCTTTGGTGCCAGTGCTTGTGAGGTTGAAGGAAGCGGGAATACTCAACCTGGTGGCAGACATAACGAAGGACTATCTTCCAACGGACATAGAGTTTCTTGGGCATTTCTTCACCTCGAGGGAGTTCACGTATGCAGCCCTGAAGAGTGCAAATCTCCTATCGAGCGTGATGTATGCCCTTTCGGATGAGAAAATATCGGATTCCGTAAAGCTGCTGATGTTCAATGCCAGAGGAATTGCAGACAGGATAGATGAGGTCCAGGACCGGGATTCCCCCCTGACTCCCCTGGAACTCTACAGAATGATGAGGGACAAGAATACTGCGAGAGGCTTCAGGGCAGTAATGGCCGCCCTTAACGCACTGGGAGAGATTTTGAGCAAAGGCAGTAAAAGCTGATATCGGGCTGGTTACATGGATAGCGTTAATGTTAAAAAAAGAAATTGAGAGAGGTGGGAAATCCCATGCATCCGAATGATATTGTTGATCACGGTTTAGTTTGGCGGATGGAATGCCTCCAGTTGAAGGTAGAGATTTGCTTTCTCGCCGAGCAGAAATCCGCCGCCCTCAAGGACCATGTTCCATTTAACGCCGAAGTCTGCCCTGTTTATTGTTGAGGAGGCTGTTAACCCGAATCTCTGGTTACCGTAGGGATCCTTAATCATCCCCCCGTACTCGCCCTTGAACACTACCTCCCGGGTGACCCCTCTTATGGTTAGATCTCCGATTATTTCAATCTCCTCACCTGCTCCAGTTACCTTCTTTACCGTGTAAACTATGTCAGGAAATTCCTTCATTGCCAGTATCTCGTCTGATCTGAGGTGGTTGTCCCTGTCCGGGTTCCCCGTGTCAATGCTCGCAACGCTAATGCGGAATCTGCCCTTCACAGTGTCGAAATCGTCAGGGTTTCCAGTAATTTCTGTGTCGAAATCCTTGAATTTCCCCCTTACTGTCGAGATCATCATATGCCTTATGCTGAATTCTATCCCGGAATGAGCCTTGTCCACAATCCATTTAGTTTCTTCCATGTTGTCACCTAACTTGCTCATGGAAAGTAAATTTCCATGTGCCATCCAACATAACTAATACATTTAAGTAGAGTACGATACTTCCAGACCACATGGTTACTGGGAGGAAAGCTGGCGAAATCCTAGAAGTAGATATAGCTAGGAAAGGAAAATGCCCCATTGTAGAATCCATCAAAGAGATAGGCGGGGAGTGGAGGATGATAGTGGTCCGTTACCTCTCTGAAGGGCCGATGGGCTTCAATGAAATCCTGAGGAGAGCCAATGGAATTAATTCAAAAACCCTATCATCAACCCTAAAATACCTGGAATCCAGGGACATAATAATCAGGGAGATTGAGAGCACCAGACCATTCAGGGTAAAATACTCGCTTACCAGGAAAGGGACTTCCCTGGGCACCGCGTTGCATGACCTTCAAGATTGGGGAAATGAGTGGCTGATGGGAAAAGATTCGGGACCCCGGCCCGCGTAAGTCCTGAATCAAATGCTTAATGTAAATGGCAAGTGAATTCTGTCCAAGGAACATGTCTCAGTTTCCGCTCACTACCTTTATGATTCCCTATTAAAAAGGAACCCTCCAGGATGGTAGTCCTGGTGAAGGTCCCACCACTGCGTGCCCTCTTCTGGACCACTACAGCAGTCTGTGCTGCTACCTTTTAGATGTGTAAAACGCATATTTGAGCATTGTGGTACTAAA
>JAKAAY010000012.1 GCA_021802055.1 Thermoplasmata archaeon | reverse complement strand
ACCCACTCTGACAAAGATTAAATATGTAGGTTCAGTTCAAGTAACTCGATCCTATGGAACTTAGGTATTTCATAATCAGGAGACTGCTTGTCCTGATACCCACGCTCATCGGCCTATCCATATTCCTGTTCCTGCTAATGTGGGCCTACGGACCATGCAACCTCGTATCAGTTTACTACACCGTGAGGCAGCACAACTGCGCTGTAATTGCACCCCAGGTAGGAATCTATCTGAATGACCCGGTACTTACGTACCTGACATACGTTGAGCACCTTATAACGGGTAACTGGGGAATTGTTGGCGGTTCAGGGTTCTTCCTGCCACAGGGGCCCGTTCTCTATTACATATCCATATTCTTCCCCAACACTATACAGCTTGCTCTGTCAGCTACTGTTCTCTCACTGCTCATTGCAATACCGCTGGGGACATACATCGGGTCAAAGCCAAACTCTGCAGCCGATCACATTGGAAGAATCTTTTCACTTTCAGGCTACGCAATGCCCACCTTCTGGCTGGGATATCTGCTCATATTCTTCTTTGGAAAGGGCGTTTCCTCATTTCCAACCAATGTATTTGGATTTGTCGGAAACGGGCTCGTGAATTACCATCAGTCCTTGCCCGGCTGGGTCAGCACAACAACCCTTCTTTCAAATCCAACTCACATACTTCTCATCGACTCCCTGCTCAACGGCGATCCAGCCATGTTTGTTAGAGCACTGGATTACCTCATACTGCCTGTGATAACCATAACCTATGGTATACTCGCAGGTATACTGAGATTTATCCGGGCTGGAATGGTCGATTCAGCAAACCAGGAGTACGTCAAGACAGCAAGAGCAAAAGGAGTTCCGGAGAAGATCATCATCAAAAAGCACATCAGAAGGAACGCACTCCTTCCCACGATTACGGTGGTGGGATTGCTGATATCAGGACTGCTTGGCGGAGTCGTGGTAGTGGAAATAGTTTTCACCTATTATGGAATAGGATATCTTCTCATTCAGGCTATCAACCCCCGCTCCTTTGAAGTATGGCTCGTAATGGGCGGGACCCTGGTATTTGCCCTCATACTTGTGATGACAAACCTAATAGTGGACGTTCTGTACGCATATATGGACCCAAGGATAAGGTACTGAAAGAAGGATGGTAACATATGGCTGAAATAAATGTAAATCCTGCAGAATTGGGAATAAAACAGGAAAAGCGAATAAATCCGAGAATAGAGGAGTTGAAATCGACACTCCGGCTGCTCTACAAGAACAAACTTGCATTGGTGGGTCTCGTTATCGTGGCCTTTTATTATTTCATAATGGTACTGGATTTCGCGTATCCGCCTTGGCTCGGTGTGAGCAACCTGAATCACATATATGTATTCACCAGAACCTTTGGAATAGTCCAGACTCCAATTTCACCCGGCTTCTCAAATGGTATCGCATATCTTCTTGGCGGAACCCAGTATAATATTGCGTTGCTTCCAGCAATGCTGGGCGCTCTGAGATTCGACCTTGGCGTATCTACATTGGTGGTTGCCATAGGCGCCACAGTTGGCATTACAGTGGGCACAGTCTCCGCTTACCTCGGAGGGGCTGTAGACGAGGTCATGATGAGGGTTACCGACATATTCTTCTCAATTCCTTTCCTTGTACTTGCGGTTGCGGTGACAGCTCTGGTTGAAAAGGGTGCTGGTGGGGGGATGAACGGACTGATCATTGCTCTGATTATTGTCTGGTGGCCAATATACGCAAGACTTTCGAGGAGCCTTGCACTTTCAACAAAGTCCTTGAATTTCGTGGAAGCGGCAAAGGCTGCAGGTTCTTCTAAAACGAGAAACATATTTGTGCACGTAATCCCCAATGTCCTTTCTCCTGCATTTGTGCAGATGTCCTTGGATATAGGAACTGTTGTACTGATCTTTGCAACTCTGTTTTTCCTTGGTATCATACCGATCAGCGCTCTTTCAGCCCCGCCTGAACTTGGAGTCCTTATTAACTATTCAGTGGGACAGGCAGGATATGCGTCAAACCTGTTCTTCCTAGGATTCTGGTGGACGTTCCTCTTCCCGGGACTATTCCTGCTGGTATTTACAGTTGCAGCCAATCTTTTTGGCGACGGCCTGAGGGATATACTGGACCCAAAACTTAGGAGGTAATATTTCTGACAGAACAGATCATAGAAGAAGAAAGGAAAAGAGATGAATCGTTGCGCGTGGTAGGACTCAAGACACGGTTCTTCACCGCAAATGGAATAGTGAAAGCCATTGACAACCTCTCGCTGAGCATTAAGACAGGTGAGACATTTGGACTGGTTGGGGAGAGCGGAAGCGGAAAAAGCGTGACTGCCACCTCCATAATGGATCTTATACCAGATCCACCTGGCAGAATAGTACATGGCTCAGTGTTTATAGACGGATTCAACATACTGAGCGATCTCCCGAAGCTTGTGAAGATCAGGGTCAGGTCAGAGAAAGACGTCATCATAAAGAGGAATAAGAGGGCCATCAAGAAACATGGATATGTGCTTTCGGGCATAAGAGGGAGCAAGGTGGCGATGGTCTTTCAGGAACCTTACCTTTCCCTTAATCCTGTCATTACAATAGGAGATCAGATCAAGGAGGCGATCCTGCTCCATAGCAGACGTTCAATTGCTGAGTCTCTCATTAAGAGGGAAACACTCAACAAGGAAGACGTCGAGAAGATGATAGACAATATCATGTCACAGCCTGATATACAGACCAGGCAGTCATTGATCCATGACTGGTGCCTGGACCGTGGTATTCCAGACCTTGAAACTCCTGTCAATGATCTTATTAATAACTCCACGGACCGTGATTTTATTATTAGGGAAGCAGCTGAAATGGCTTTCGCGGAGAAGGAGGATCTCAACATTGACGAAATGCTGACTGCGAGGGACTATTATAAGGCCATAGACGACTTGCATGAACTCAACCTCCTCAAGCTCGAGCTTGAATCCAGTGGAAATGAGTCAGAGCTAGCACATGTTGACGCGAAGATCAGCGATCTGGAGGCAATACTCAGGTCTGAATTCTTCAACTATCGGCTGAGACTCAAGATCATGAAGAAAAGGCTCGAAAAACCATTCGAAACGGTTGCCCAGAGAAAGGCCTTGGAGCTTCTTAGGCAGGTCAACATTGCAGGCGCGGAAAGGGTACTGGATTCATACCCACATGAACTCAGCGGAGGAATGCAGCAGAGGGCCATGATAGCAATGGCACTCTCATCAACCCCCAAGATCCTCATAGCGGATGAACCTACCACAGCGCTGGACGTTACAACCCAGGCACAGATACTCGACCTGATTAGGGATGTGAACAAGAGAAGTAGAACTTCAGTACTCTTCATAACACATGACCTGGCAGTCATCGCTGAAATGTGCGACAGGGTCGGCGTTATGTATGGAGGGAATCTGGTAGAAGAGGCACCTGTAAGGGAGATATTCAAGGATGCAAAGCACCCCTATACAACAGGTTTGCTCAACTCTATTCCTCGCGCCGAAAGGAGATTCGAAAAATCGGCGAGATTGGAGTCTATCCCTGGAACCGTACCCAATCTTATTACCCCGCCTTCAGGATGCAGATTCCACCCCCGGTGTAAATTCAAAATGGATGTCTGCAGCGAAAAGAAGCCAAAGCTTATAGAGATCGAGAAAGATCACAGGGTCGCGTGCTTCCTTTATTCCGATGAGGTAGAAGAGGAGCCAAAGGAGGAAGTTCCTTAATGGAAGCAGAGTCTAAATCCGCGCGTTTCAGGTTTGATCCAAACGATACGCAGTGCAGATGCGCAGCTCACAGGAGAAAGGGAGAGGACGTCCTGCTCTATGCGTCAGATCTCAAGAAATACTTTCCAATAACCAAAGGACTGAGAGGCACAAAGGGCTACGTCAAGGCGCTTGATGACGTCACGTTTTCGCTGAGGGAGGGAGAATCTCTTGGTGTTGTGGGAGAGACAGGTTGCGGAAAGACAACTCTTGGGAGAACAATACTGAACCTGCTCCCCGCAACGGAGGGAGATGTATACTTCGATGTACCAAAGGAAGACTTCTCGACAGTCATACATCTGGACTACGTTGTGAAGGACCAGCTGGGCAAGTATGACTCTGTCAGGGAAGCTGAAAATGCAAATCCGACGTTGAGAGATATGATCGCAGAACTCAACAAGTATCGCAGGAAGTATTCTCTGCCGCATGTTTCAGCCAGGGAAATGACCCGGGTCAGAAAGTCCATGCAGCCTGTTTTTCAGGACCCCTTTAGCTCTCTGGATCCCAGGATGCTTATCAAGAATGTCATTGCAGAGCCTATGAAGGTTCTCCTCAAGATGTCGAACGAAGAAATAATGAAGAAGGAGAGGGAAATCATTGAGGAAATCGGACTCAGCGAAGATCACCTCTACAGGTACCCTCATGAGTTCAGCGGAGGCCAGCGGCAGAGAATAGGTATTGCAAGGGCGATATCCATAGAACCAAGACTTCTTGTTCTTGACGAGCCGACCTCGGCTCTCGACGTGTCTGTGCAGGCGCAGATCCTGAATATCCTCAGGGATCTCCAGAACAGAAAGGGCCTGACGTACATATTCATCTCCCACCACCTCAATGTCATCAGGATGATGGCTGATAGGGTTGCAGTTATGTATCTTGGCAAGATTGTCGAACTCACTGAGACAGAGGTATTGTTTACAGACATGCTTCACCCATACACCAAAGCGCTTCTCTCAGCAATCCCTATCCCCGATCCTGAAGCCAAAACGGTAAGAACGATCCTCAAGGGAGAGATACCAAACCCGTCTGACCCTCCAAAGGGCTGTCATTTCCACCCCAGATGTCCAGTAGCGATGAAGAACTGTGGCTGGTCTCCAAGAAACTTGGCAGAGCCCGCTAAGGCAATGCTGGATCCAATAAGAAACCCGGAGGCTGACTCCATAAAAGGCGTCAGGGAGATAGCAATAGAGGAAGATGATTTCAAGCTGGAGATAATCTTCGAGGATGAATCGCCTCCAAACGAGCAGACTCTGCAGCTTGTAAAGGATCTGATAGAAAAGGAGTCTTTCCTTCAGGAAGGAATAGTTTTCAAAGCCATAGACTCTGTTACGCTCTCCCCGCCAGGCAATTCTATCCAGATACAGATGATTGCGCCAGACACTCCACACCTCAAGGAGGTAAGGCCAGGTCACTTCGTATCCTGTCTGATATACGACTATAACTACTTCGACGAGCAGGAGCAGCAGGGAGAGGCCTATGCAGCAGCAGCCCAGGAAACCTATACAGATAGTCAGTAAGTCTCTGACGGATATTTCCCCATCAGAGATCACTTCCTCAGATCTTAGCCGGTCTGAGCTTTTTCATTACATATTTTTCCCGTTCCTCCGGTGGTCATTCGTTATTTTCTGCCTGTTCATCGATGCCCTGGTTGTTGCTCAGTTGTATCTCTTCATCCCAAATGTTCAGGCAACAATGATCATATATTCCGCCTATTACGGGGGGTTTAATGCTTTCACGGTTCTCTTTTTCATGATCAATGGACTTGTGCTGGTTGCGATTTTATATCTAGAATTCCTGGTATATGTTAAAAAGTTCAGGAAATCCGTTGAGGAAGACTTTATTATTAGAGTTCTGGAAAGAAAAAAAGCGTCCTGAATCTACTGGTTTAGATCCAGTGACATGAGGATATCGTCCACGTACATGCCCTCGATAATGAACTGGTTTTTCCTTACACCTTCCACCATGAAGCCGAGTTTCCTGTAAGCCTCGATGGCGTTCTTGTTTGTGGAAAACACCTCAAGATTTACCTTCCTGATTCCCCTGGATCTCGACCAGTCTATTGCATATGAAATCATCCTGGTTCCGACACCATTATGGCGGTGCCCGGCCCCCACTGCAATGCCAAGCTGGGCCGTGTGCCTGTTCTTCCTGTAGTAACCTCTCTGAAGTGTGAGAACTCCCACAATTCTATCCCCGTACTGACAAACCAGGGTTAGATCGTCAGGATTCCTTATCCTGTCCTGCTCACCCTTCTCGGTCCACATGTAGTATTCGCCAACGAGGAAGACCCGCTCATCCATGACGCCCTGCATACAGCTTATAATTCCCCTGGCATCTGATGGTCTGGCCTCCCTGATGTCATATTTCAGATGCTCTCCGGGTTCTGCGTGTCTGAAGATCATTCCAGACCCTATCCAGTTACCTGCTTAAGAGCTTCCAGCATCGATGACAGCTTCTTCATGAGCCGCTTACCCTCATCCATAATAGCTGACCTGTTATCTATGAATTCTGGACTTATGAGGGCGCCCTGTGAAGAAGCCTCAACAACTCTCTCCCTTTCCAGTATCTTGAGTGAATATCTGACCTTATGTTCAGGTAAGCCTGTTTCCCTGGAAATACGGACTATGCCCACAGGCTGTTCATTCAGGAGTATCTTGAGTATGGAGATATGCCTCTCAATGGTGGAGAGTGCATTTTCAAGTTCACTGAAAATGGCGCACTGTTGACTGCTCATCTGATTCTAAAAGCCGGCGAGGATAATTTACTTTGCTCAGGCATCCGGCGATTCATCCATGGGATAGATTACCCTTCCGTCATACTTCAGCGTGAAATCTCCATTCAGGCCCACAAGTTCATTTATCCTCCTGATCCTCTTTCTGATGTAAGGTTCGAATCGGTGTGGATCGCTGTAAAGCCTGCTGATTTCTATGGCATTGGTGAGAAGCGAGACCTGGAGCCTCAACTGGAACTGTTTTTCCCGATCAAGGTCCTCCAGTGCGATTGAACGCATTAAAGCATAATCAGTGGGTAGAATAAAAATATGGAGATCGCCTCAACCACTCAGGTAAGATCGTATTGTCAGGTTCAGTGTTCAGGAAAATTGCCGACTTTGAGTTCGAAATACCCATAGACACAGAGCAGGGAATGTTGGTCCCCGGATTGATTTTTACGGACGAATCCATGCTGCCCTCCATAGAGAAGGACAGATCTTTCCAGCAGGTCATAAACGTGGCGAAACTTCCAGGGATAGTGGGAAAGTCACTTGCAATGCCAGACATACACAGCGGTTACGGTTTTCCAATAGGTGGAGTTGCTGCCTTTGACAGTGACGAAGGGCTCATTTCACCAGGAGGGGTTGGTTACGACATAAACTGCGGTGTAAGCATCCTTGCAACAGAACTCGTGTTTTCCGACATAAGAGGAAAGGTAAAGGCCATCGTGGACCGGATCTTTGATATGGTTCCTTCAGGGCTCGGGCATAAGGGACTAATTCAGCTTGACAAGACCCAAATGGACCGCATAATGAGTCAGGGCATCCAGTGGGCAATAGAACACGGTTATGGCATGCCAGAGGATGCTTCCCGAACAGAGTCAGAAGGAAGGATGAATACAGAAGCATCTCCCAGGGTATCAAACGCCGCAATTCAGAGGGGGAAGAACCAGTTAGGTTCTCTAGGTGCAGGCAATCATTTTCTGGAAATCCAGCGTGTTGACCAGATCTACGACTCTGGGGTTGCAAAGAAGTTTGGGATTGTGGAGGAGGACCAGATATGCATTATGATTCATACAGGATCCAGGGGTTTTGGTCATCAGGTCGCTACGGATTATATAAAATCCATTTCCCTGGCCATGGGAAACGATCTTCTTAGGCTCCATGACCGGCAGCTTGCGTTTTCCCATATAAAGGACAGGTCTGCGGTTGACTATCTGGGAGCCATGAATGCCGCAGCCAATTTTGCCTTCTGTAACAGGGAAGTTATAGCCTCAATGGTCAGAAACGCGTTCCACAGGGAGACGGGAGTTTCGACAGATAGCATAAGGCTGGTCTACAGCATAGCTCATAACATAGCCAAGGTGGAGGAGCATGAGGTGGAAGGGAAGCGCATGAAACTCATAGTGCACCGCAAGGGAGCAACCAGGGCAATGCCGCCGGGCAGGACTGAGAACGGAACGGAATTTTCCAGCACGGGTCACCCCGTTCTTGTTCCCGGCGACATGGGGACGGCCTCCTTCATCATGGTAGGCGATGTGAGAAATGCAACGAAATCTTTCTGCAGTTCCAGCCATGGGGCGGGGAGAATGATGAGCAGGAAAGCCTCATCTGAAACTTTCAATGAGAATACGGTTAAGAGAAGTCTTGAGTCCAAGGGCATTTACCTCAGGGCCTCCACAAGAAATGCTGTCATAGAAGAGGCACCGGGGAGCTACAAGAACATTGACACTGTTGCAGGCATCACGGCTGGAGCAGGGCTTGCCCGCAAAGTTGTCAGGCTTTCACCCATTGGGGTAGTAAAAGGGTAACCGGGGCTTGTTGCGGGACTTCTTGAATCCCTCCATTGGGGATATACGGCCGTATGGAAAATCAGGAGAAATTTTATATCAGGTGATTACTTTAACCGCGGATTAAGAGGACGATTACTTTGAAAAGAGGCTATTTGGCAGCGTTTCTGGTCGCACTGGTGATTTTATCCGGTGTACTAACCTTTGCCGGAAACATAGAAGCAATAACCCCGCAGCAGGGGACACTGAACCTTCAGATATCGTACAACAACGGAGTAACCGGCTTGGGACCGGCTTTTAACGCGACAACCACTGTCAGCTATGCTGATGGTGTTCATGCGGCTTCTTCACAAACCGGAGCCACACCTTCGTTTACACTGAACTACGGGAGTTACCTTGTGTCCATTGCACCTGAATTCGTAATGATCGGCGGGAACTTCTACGTTGCCTCAGGATACAGCAAGCAACTTTCGATCCCAGTGACGCCGAATACCGTTTCAGTGAATGACTTCGTGCTCCCAACACACAGCAGCACTGTTACACTGAGTGGGTTCCAGAGCGGGTCTACCGCTTACGTTAGCCTCCAGACTCCATCCGGCTTCACTTATCAGACATACAAGGTGACAACAGGGACATTCACTGCCAACCTCACATCTTCAGTTTATGTCAACGTGAACTACTCCAGTGCAGTTTACTCCTACTACTACTCTTCTACCGGTTCCACGCTTACCGTGCCAGTTACTTCAACGCACAACATTTATGGTTTCGTTGATTCTGCCAACGGACAAAGGATAAACACAGTTACTGTTTCTCTCATAAATACTACTGCAACGCCTTACAACTATACCCAGGAGACATTTAGCGGCGATTATTTCAGCATCTACTCACAGACATTTTCAAGCAAGACTGTGATAATATCTTCACCTGGATACAAGTCAGATATAGTAGTTCCACCAGCAAGTGGCGGTCAGATTTCCTCAATAACCCTCGCTCCAGCTTCAAGCAATGTATACTATAACTATACGCTTTCGTCGGACCTTCAGACGCTCTACGCCAACGTCACGTATGTCATAGGGGACTCAACCGCTATACCCTACTTTTCCAATTCGTCCATCGGGTCTCTTTACTGGCAAATTTCAATTGACTCGCTCACCAGCTCAAACATAAGTTCTTATCTTGGAGCAATACTGCCAACCTATACAAACACGACATTTCTAACCAACGGGTTCAACTATAACAGGACAACACTGTCCGTGAAGGTGGCTTCACTGACCACAACCAGCCCCGCTTCGCTCCTTGCATACGTCAATGCAACCTACGTTAATTCAGCAATTCCAGCCTCTCTCTACAGTTCAGGGCTTTCCCTCAGCGTCTACGATCTTGGCCAGGCTAAAACCCCAGGAAACCTCAACTATACATACTCAGTAGCATACAAGAATACCTCTATAGGACTGTCCTCATCAAGTGTGGGAGCTGTTACATTCAAGAGTCCTATCATCATTTCACCCGTAACCTCACCGCAGATGGTCTCGCTAAAGTTCTCAAAAGTCTCGAGCCCCACGTTCCAGGACCCACTCACCACCTTTTACTGGAAAAACCTGAACTCTACCAACTATGTTTTAAACAGCTCGCTGAATAATACAGCATTTATTGCTCCAGTAAACTTACCCGTGTCCATCAACATCTCCAGGGCTTACTTCAACCCGGTTACGGGATCTAACGACTACCAGAACGCGTACTTCCTCTGGAAGGTTAATGGCACTACGGTGCTCAGTGGATTTGGAAAGTATAATCTGACGTATACCTTTTTAAAGGCTGCAAATTACGAGATATACATTAACTCCACCAGTCCCTCGGGAGGACAGAACTCAACGACATTCAACGTGAGTGCCTTCAATGGAGTGCCCTCACTAAACTTTACCATCCTTTATTCAGGTAAGAAGATAAGCAACCAGACCTCTTCCAGCACCTACGCGATCACTATTCCTCAGTCCACAACCATCAGGTTCAGCGTCTATAATACGTCCCTCACAGTTCCATCGACTAACTACAAGGTGCCACTGCTCTACAAGTGGAAATTCAATGACAGCGTGGCAACATCCGTGAATGTCACTCACATCTTCACTGTTCCGACAATAAAGACCGGTTTACAGTATGTGAACATATCGGTCCAGGGAGTTACCGGAGCATACAGAAACCTTACCTTCAAGGTTAATGTTACAGACACAACGCCTCCCGTAGCGAGGATAACAATGACCAATGCAACCGGCTCAAGCGTTGCAAACCCGACTGCTAATTCAACCGTTGTTTTCTGGGCCAACTATTCAAAGAGTCCCTCATATGACCCCTACTACAGCAACGCCCAGTTCAAGTACAGTTGGAAGGTCATGTTTGCCTCCAATGGAACAGTTGTTTCTGCAGGTCCAACAACCTATAACATCACCTCAGGGAGCCTTAACTCCTCCGCGATTGGAATCAAATTCCTGACACTGGAAAACATGAGGGTATCCCTTAATGTGACAAACCCGATCACCAACCTCAGCGGGCACAAGGAGGTCAATCTCACCATAATAGTAAATACCCCGAGGATTGAGATAGTCAGTGCGACTGTCCAGGGGACACCGACAGAAGGCAGCCCTGTTACCATCTCACTCACTGTAACCAATGTGGGAACAAAGAATGCCTACGCTTACAATGTCTCAATTCTCATCAACAACCAGCTGCAGGGCGGACCATACCAGCTGTATTACCTCAATGTGTCGCAGCAGAAGCAGGTGAATATCAGCTGGACCCCATCTCTTTCCGGTAGCAGTATAACCCTTGTGATACAGGGAAGCACACATAATGAGCCTGCGTTCTTCTCAACCCTTGGGTCTACAACTCTTACCACCAGCATTAAGGCACCATCCTACACAACGCCACTGGTCATAGGGGCCATAGTCGCGATCGTTGTAGTGGTGGCTGTGGCTTACTGGTATGTGAGCACCAGGGGAATAGGCACGAGGAAGAAGGAGGAAGGCACTGAGAAGAAGTCCCTTCTGGAGCAGAAGAAGCTGGAAAAGAAGAAGTGAAGCCTCCACCTTTTATTTTAAGTTGAAGAATCCCATTTAAGGGATTCCAACTACATCTTTTTGACACTTGCCTATAATTTTAAGTCAGTCGTGATTGTTGTTCCGTCAATAGCAACTTGGGTTGCTGAAGAGTGAAGCCCACTGCGTTGGCTGTGGGAGGATGTCATTACATCTCTTCGAGAAGTCTTATTCCGACCAGGCTGGCAGCATCGAAAATGACCGATCTGAATGCACGGTTCAAGGAAAGTCTTCTTGCCTGAACCTCCTGGTTCTCACCCTTGATCCGGCAGGTGGAGTAAAAGTCGTTGTAAGCCTTTACGAGGCTCAGCAGGTAAGAGCAAATCACGTCTGGCCTGAGGCTTTTTGCAGCATCTGTGAGATAATAGGGATAGAGAAAAACAGTTCTGGCAAGTTTTCTCTCATGCTGAACAAGATCGACTTCGCCTGCGGGCCAGGACCCGGTCCCGTAATCCTTAAAGAGGGTAGTAGCCCTGGAATAGGCGTACATTATGAACGGAGCAGAGTCTCCCTCGAAATTCAGCGCTTCGCTCCACCTGAATATCATGTGCTTGTCCGCGTTAACCTTTGCAATGCTGAATCGGATGGAAGAGACAGCAACCGCCTCTGCAATGGTCTTCAGCCTTTCCGGTTCCAGGTCCTTTCTCTTTTCTGCGACTATGGAGTGAGTCTCTGCTGTGGTTCTCTCAACGAGCTCATCCAGCGTTATGATGTTCCCCTTTCTTGTGGACAGCTTTCCAGAGTCCAGGGAAACAAATCCATAGAAAATAAAATCAAGTCTCTGCTTGAAGTCCAGTAAGGTCATAAGAACATACCTGATAGCGGTTCCATGGTCCTTATGGTCTTCCCCAAGGACGTCTATGAGCCAGTCCGCATTCAATGCTTTGAAGAGATGATAGGCAAGGTCACGCGCGGGATAAAGGGACGTGCCATCGGACCTCTGCAAGAACAGTTTCCTGCCATTTGGAAGATCGAGATATTTCGCACCATTCTCGTCTTTAAGGTGCTCTTCAAGCCCCTCGAACACATGATCAAGATCCGTCCCGTGGAGAAAACCGGACTCCCAGACGAAATCATCTATCCTAATGCCCACTCTTTCAAGTGACTCCTTTATGGATTTTAGAACGATGGCTGCAGCGGACTTCACACTCTCTATTAGTTCCTCATCATTACTCTCATACCGCTTGATCACAGGACCAAGAATCTTTGACTCTCCACCCAGAGATTCCATTTCCTGGTATATCTTCTGATATCCTGCAAGCAGGTTGCTAACATTCCGGTCCTTTCCTTCAAAATATCTCCTAAAACCTTCATGGAGGGCGATTACCTGCTTACCCGCATCGTTGACGTAATACTGTGTGGTGACTCTGTACCCGTATCTTGATAGAATTCTCGCAACAGAATCTCCAATTATTGAATTCCTGGCTCTCCCAATGTGAATGGGGCCAGTAGGGTTTGTGCTGGTGTGCTCCACACACACTCTCTCCGGATCCTGGAAATTGTCTGGATATGTGCCCGTTCTCTCCAGGGATTCCAGTACAGGAACAATCAGGACAGACGATTTAAGGAAGACGTTGATATACCCGTTCCTGGCTTCAATTCTATCGACGAACTCTAACTTGCTTATAAGGGGTTGGACCTGAGAAGCAATGGCTGCAAAATCGGCTCCAGTTTTCTTTGACGCCGCAAAAGTCCTGATCACTATATCGGAAAACCCGCTCTCATCCACTATAATATCATTATCTGTAATCTGCGGGAGGACTGATTTTACAGCTACTCTCACCTTGCCCAGGTAGTCCGGAAATAACAGCACAGTGCTCTATGGAAGAAGCATATAAATTATTGACTGATAAACATCGTTTTGAATTCAGTTTGCAAGGCATTGAAAGAGATGAAACGACAATTTCTCATACCCGTTCGCGAACAAGCACCAATCCTTCATGATGGAGTGGTCTAACATTTGATAAACAGAATAGTCAGTGATCCAATAGCTCAAAGTTGATTCCCAGCATGGAAAGGTGCTGAAGGAATTTTGGATAACTTTTTGCTATCCTCTCCACATTATGGTGCTTTACAGAATAGCCGGACACTATCCCTGCAACAATCCCGGCCATAATCATCCTGTGATCGGTGAAGTCCAGCGAACCTGGGTTCAAGACCTTTGCAGGAGGGACTATGCGGAGTGTTTCCCCTGAAAGAATAGCGTTCCCTCCGAATGCAGAAACCAGTCTCTGGATCTCGATCAACCTGTCCGAT
Organism: Thermoplasmata archaeon; assembly: GCA_021802055.1. GTDB lineage: Archaea > Thermoplasmatota > Thermoplasmata > Thermoplasmatales > Thermoplasmataceae > JAKAFX01. The sequence continues at coordinate 41,717 of JAKAAY010000012.1, read as the reverse complement.
TCCTTGTGACGCAACCTGGAAACCCCCCATATGGAAATGCCATCATGCAAAAACAACCCGGCAACGGCGAGTACTGGTGCCAGATCGGGAGACTGCTCAATATCAACATTCTCCCGGATCTTTATGTGACCGGGTCCGTCGATGATCAAGGTTTCACCCAGCATGCGCGCTTTACAGGAATCAAGAATCTCAAGAATCGCACTGTCTGGTTGAATGCTACCTCCTCTCAAACCTCTGAGTTCTACAACTCCAGATGCCTTGAACAGTGAAAGCAGATAGAGGAATGAGGCAGATGAAAAATCAGGTTCAACAGACACCTCCAGCACTGATCTGTGTTGAACATGTTTTTCCACCCATATTTTACGGCCTTTCCATCCGCAAGATACCCCGATCATCCGCAGGCAGTCCATAGTAATATCAATGTAACTTTTTGAAACAATATCCCCAGTTACAGTAAGCTCTTCATGCTCTCCACCTGCAGAAGCGAGAAAGAGCAATGCTGCAGAGACGAATTGTGAACTTGTATTTCCTGGAATAATCGTCCTGGCGATGTTTACATTGGAGCCATCAACGGATATGGCGTCATGAGAAAACTCCAGTTCTGCACCGTTTGCACTAAGAAAATCAGCCAGTTCCCCGAAAGGTCTTCTTAATAGCCCAGGCCTGCCAAAAACCTTTGTCCGGCACCTGTTTCCTGCAAGGAGTGCAATGGAAAGCCTTGCGGAGGTTCCAGACTCAATGGCATCGATCTCTTCAGGGCAAGCAAATGCGGGCTCAATGTCCACCGTGCTGCCTTTGACCGTGACTCTTGCCCCAACTTTTCTTGCAATATCCAGTGCGACATTCTCATCCTCAGAAAACCCGACGTCTTGCAATCGCAATGGGACCCCGAGGAACGAAGACAACAGGAAAAGCCTCTGGGTATAGCTCTTGGAAGATGGGATTTCTACCACTCCATGAACACTCCCCGGTTTAACAAGCACTATCAAGGTTCCTCGACCACCCTGATCCCCTCATCCGTGAAATGGGTGAAGATGCAGTCTTCAAGACCCATATTTCCTGCAATCGATGATGACGGGAAGATGCCGAACAGTGCTGGTCCCTTGCCGGACTGTGAAGCATAGGAGGCTCCATTCCTGATCAATAGCCCTACAGTCTGAAAGTCAATTCCCGTGTAGGATGCCATTATGAATCCGTTCAGTTCCATCGCGCCATATATGTTTCCCTGCTCTGCCATCAACAATGCCCGATTGAAGCAGTCATGCAGATCCCTCTCGGGAGGAATCAGCATCTGCGATGAAAGCATCTTCCTCTTCCTGCTGGGGACTATGAGAACCGACTCGCTTCCGGCCCTTCCTCTTTTCAGGACAGCCTGCTGCCGGTTGTCTGTCAGACAGTATCCACCGTAAAAACATGCTGCAAGATCGTCCATTGCACCCGTTGATGAAGTCCCGCTGGCCAGCGAAGCCTCCGCAGCAGTTCTCAGAAGATCCGCATCATTCATGGCGATCCCTTCAAGCCTTAATATGCCGACTATCACCGAGAGCACAAGTGCACTGCTGCTCTTCAAGCCGTTTGCCTCGGGTATTGTGCTCCTGACAGAAATGGTATATTCGCCGCTGGCCATTTTTTTTGACGTGAGGAATGCAAGGACCCTCTCTATGGGTTCAGACGTTTTCATGCCCTTTCCGCTGCTCACAGATACTTCCATCGGGAGATCTACCGAGCAGGCCCCTCCCTTTCCCGTGGCAAACGCTGAAAGGACCGACAGCCCTCCATTGGATTTTACGGTAACTGATCTCACCGGCTGCCACCTCCATCAATGCCAGAAAGTATCCGGTCAACAGCCTCTTTCCCGGGATCAAATCCGTGTATGCGCTCAAATGACTCACGCGCCTGCCCGGCAAACATGGCTAGCCCATTGGCGCAGGCTTTTCCCAGGCTCTCCATGCACTTCACAAATGGAGTCTTGGCTGGATTATAGATCAGGTCTATCCCTGCTTCCGCATTTTGGAGTGTCTCAATGGGGAAAGGGAGCTGCCTTTCATCTAGCATTCCAAGTGGAGAGCAGTTTATCAGAAAATCGAATTTTGCATCCTTTGCTGCATAATAATCGAGGAAAACGGGAAGCGGCCCATTAGCAAAGAGAGGGTCTTTTGCTGTAAAATTCCCCGGAGTTCGGGATATAACGCTGATGTCGACCCCCCCGAAGTGGTCCGCGATATAGGCATATACGCTCCTGAATGAGCCTCCAGTGCCCCTTATGCAGATGCGCGTCGAATGGAGGTCAAATTCGTGCGTCTCAAGCAGGTTTCCAAATCCGGAATAATCTGTATTGCCTCCTACCAGCCCGTGATCGCGGGCGACAACGACATTTACGGAGCCAATGCGTGCAGCCTCTCTATCTATGGAATCAAGATGTTCCATGACGCTTCTCTTGTAAGGAGCAGTAACATTGAATCCCAGGAGAGATGATCTGGAAATCAATACAAACCTGCCCAGGTCATGAGGTTCAAGGTCTATGGCCACATAGAGGTGATGCATCGCCCGGCTCCGGTACAGAGCGTTCCATAACAACGGGCTCCAGGAGTGTGAAACGGGATGTCCGATGAGGCCTGTGAGGTCAGCGTTGCTCATATCCACTCACCATGAACTCCATAAGCGATTTCTCAAACTCAAGGGGGCTGACCATTGCAAGATCCACCTTGCCAGGTCTCACGGCAAAAGGGATAATCAGTTTTCCTTCCTTTGACTTTTTGTCGTTGAGCACGTATTTCATCATCAACGAGGGATCAATACCATGCAAGCCGGGAAGATCTATGCCTGAACTGACAACCATGGAAACAACCTTGTTTTTGTTAGTTTCACTGCACAATCCAAGGTCAAAGGCTAACTGGGTTTCGAATATCATACCTGCGGCAACGCTGCGGCCGTGTGAAATGGCATTATGCGTGACAGCCTCGAGAGCATGCCCAAACGTGTGGCCAAAGTTGAGAAATATCCTGCCTCCTTTCCTGTCGTCCACATCTCCCTTCAGGAACATGGACTTGATGTGGATGCTTCTCTCAATTATGTCAGCGCTGGCAGAGACATCCCGCTGGGCAAGTTTTCTGAATCCAGCACTGCTTATGAGATCTGGATCTGCCAGTATGGAATATTTCACGATCTCTGAGATCCCATTGTATAGCTCATCCCGTGGAAGGGTATCAAGGAAATCAAGGTCAATGACCACTCTGGAAGGGTTCCATATGGTTCCCACAGCATTTTTGAGGGAGTCATAGTCCAGGGCATTTTTTCCTCCGATGGAACTGTCCACCATTGAGAGCAGGGTGGTGGGAAATGCTGCAAACCCTGTCCCTCTTTTGTACGTGGAAGAAACAAATCCTGAAAGGTCCCCAAGGGTTCCACCGCCAATGTAAGCAATAATGCCTCCACGCGGGAAATCATGAAGAAGTAGATCACCTATCATGGCTCCATAGCCGGACAAAGACTTGCAACTCTCGCCATCGTCCACTAGGTAAATTATGATACTGCCATCTCTGGGCAACCTTTCTGCAAGATCGCTGCGCAGGGAAAAAACCCTCCGGCTAACTGCGAGATAGATTTTCTGTCCTTTTAGTACCTCAAGCTCATCCATTACTGTCCCGGAACCGATCCTTACCGTTGTGTCTATGCCGTAGTCTGAAAGGCTGAAAACAGAATCCGAGGAGCACATTTCTTGTTGGGATCGCATCAATAGGGACTAAAAAAAGGTTAAGCAGGATGTTACCTTCTTCCTCATTATGGACAGGGGCGATAGATTCCCGATGGAAATACAATCTTCAGGCAAGTATCCAAAGATCTCTCATCATGGCATGATAGCCAGCAACAGAACTGCAGCCCTTGTGAGTACAGGAGGTACAATTGACTGGGCATGCCTGCCGACTTTTCAGGATAATCCCTTATTCGACTCCCTGCTTGACGCCAGCAAGGGAGGATACTTCAGCATAAGGCCGTACGAAACATCCGGCATCACGTCATCGCAGGCCTACATGGAGGATACCAACGTCCTGGTAACCACATTCCGCAGGGGAGAAACGGAACTGTTTAGACTCACAGATTTCATTCCCGCATCTGAGTACGAAAAGATCGACTTTCCGGAGATACACAGAAGGATAGACGCCCATTCGCCTGTTGAGGTTTTCTTTGCGCTTAAGCCCAATTTCAATTTCGGAAAAAGCATTCCGCAGGTTCAAAAGATCGATGGAGGATTCCTTTTCGCAGCCGACTCAGGTACCATAACATTATCCACAGATATTCCCGGTGAAATTGATGGTGGGTTAATCACGGGTTCCGCAAGGCTACAAAGAGGTGAATCGAGATGGCTCATTATCCAGCATGGAACCACCGTTGTAAACCCGGTTGGAGACTGCAAGTCTGATCTCCGGCTCAGGGAAACTCTGGATTATTGGAAAAGCTGGGTAAAACAGGGAGACTTCCCCAAAGTCTACAGGGATATGGTCGTAAGGACTGCACTCACCTTGAAGGGTCTCTTTTACCAGCCAACGGGTCTCATGGTGGCTGCCCCAACCTCCAGTCTTCCCGAATGCATCGGGGGGGAAAGGAACTGGGATTACAGATATGCCTGGGTGCGTGACACCTCATACGTTGTGGAGGCCCTGTCTGAAGCAGGATACAGAAGGGAAGCCATAAGATTCCTGTATGATATCATGGAGATTGTGAAAAAAAGCGGGTCCCTGAAGACATTATACCCCATAACCGGGGATGACCAGCCGGATGAGTATGAGGTGGATTATGAGGGGTACATGAAATCCCGTCCCGTGAGGATGGGGAACCTGGCCAGGGACCAGCTCCAGATAGACGAGTTTGGATCAATCATCAACGCCGTCTACCATGTCGCCCTCATCGGGGGAACGATCAGTTCATACATGTGGCATTTTGTCATTGGCATAGTGGATTCTATCGGGAATATATGGCGTAATCCGGACTCAAGCATCTGGGAGTTCAGGACAGAACCCAGGCATTACGTCTACTCAAAGGTGATGGCCTGGATTGGAATTGACCGGGGCATTAAACTGGGAAAGCTTCTGGGATATAGTGCACCCTATGAGAAATGGCAGACCACTGCAGACGCAATAAAGCAGGAGGTGATCTCAAAGGGGTTCAGCAGCGAGCTTGGCTCCTTTGTACAGTATTACGGCGCAACCGAAACGGACGGTTCTCTGCTGAGAATACCTCTTACAGGAATCCTTGATCCCTCAGATCCCATGTGCGTAGGCACAGTAAGAAGGATCGAGAAAGATCTGATGAGCAAGAATTATTTATTCCGCCGGTACAACAACTATGATGGGCTGAACTGCCAGGACAACCCCTTCACACTGCTTTCTTTCTGGTATGCGGAATGCCTTATGGCAATGGGTGAGAAGGAGCGCGCGAGAGAAGTATTCGAATCGCTGCTGAAAATGGGGAATCACCTGGGTCTCTTCTCGGAGGAGATCGACCTGTCAACCATGGAGATGATAGGCAACTTTCCGCAGGCACTCACTCATATAGGAATAATGCGGGTAGCGTATCGCATGAGGAATTCCTGAATATTGGCGGAACCGATCATATGCTTCGGTTGAAGTCTGAGAGTTTTTTCTCCCTCCTTCTTATGGAAAAGTAAAGCATCAGTAGCACAACGCCAGAGGGGAGCAGTGCAAGCCCAAGGTAGAGCATGGCTGTATCGGCCACTGCTATGTAGCCCAGGGAACCATGGACATAGCTCTGCCCGGCCTGTGTATTGTAGATCTTCACAGCCCAGACTCCGGAAGCGTTTGAGACAACGACCTTGTTCAGGGGTGTGGCTGGGCTCACGGTATAGTTAGAAGAAACTATTCCGGAAGGGCCAATCAGCTCAACAGAAACATTCCCCGTGGTTGATACAGTATATGCTATCTCATCCCCCTGACTCACACCTGTTGTGGTATTGACAGTTATGTAGCCTCCTTCTGGAATTACCTTGGTGAACTGGTTGTTATTTGTCGATAAGATGCCGTAGCCTGATATGCCAAGCAGGACCACTGAAACGGCAATAAGAATCAGTCCGGTTCGCATTGTCCACTTTGTGTTGAAAGATACCATTCGGTTAATACCATTTAAATATAGTTTTTAACAGTTTTGATCCTGAAAACCGTAAATCATTGAGGTTTGATTCCCAGAAAGTAACAGATGTATATAGCTGATGCAAACGGGTATTCACAGAAGTCCGCTGGTGCAGACCATATCCCGGCGGTGTACATGTTATTCATCATCCTGACTGGAATGCATTTATGGGGCAGACCAGGAGAGCTTTTATGACCTGCAGCCTCACCCACCATGAGGCTTGAGCCTGACGGAAAGAGACTTTCGACTGCGCATCCACGAAACGGTCAGGAAAACCGGAGAAACTAACCTGTCAGCAGAGAAGCCTCAATCTTTTCTCCATTTTCAATGTCAATCCTGCCCACCCTGAGCATGTCGCACACTATGGGTGAGAGCTGTTCAAAACCACAATCTGGGAGAACCAGTTTTATGGCAGGGATCCCAGCACTCATGGAGATCTTAAGGCCGCTCTTCAGTGCCCTGATGGAGCCTATGACCTCTATCATGCAGTCCACGTCACTCATGAGCGCACTATCCCCTCTAAACGAGAAAACAGGCCACCGTTCAAGGTGGACGCTCTTCTTCTTTTCATTCAGTCTTAACAGTGAGTATATCTCCTCTGTGATGAACGGAAGGAATGGGGCATACATCTTTATCAATGAAATAAAGACTCCAAAAGCAGTACCCAGCGTTTCATTCTTCATCCGGGCGTTCCCGGACTCTGTTCCAATCCTGATCATGGACTTGATGATTTCCAGGTAGTTATCGCAGAATATATTCCAGAAGAAGTTGTCAATGGATGACCTGCCTTTTGAAAACTCATAGGCATCCATGAAAGCAGTAACCTCTTCGATAATGCCGCTGACTTTTGCAAGTATCCACATATTCACGGGATGGACGGCCTTCCATACCGGGTCTATCTGTGATCCTCCGGAAAGTATCTCAAGGAGCCGAAATGAGTTAAGTAACTTGATTACGGTTCTGCGTCCCCTCACGAACTCCTGTTCGCTGATGCTGATGTCTTCTCCAGCTGCGGCGCCGCTCGCCCAGTACCTCACTGCATCCGCCCCGTACTTGGTGATGAAATCCATCGGACTGACGGCATTTCCCTTGCTCTTTGACAGCTTTGATCCCGTCGGATCTTTCACATTACCGCTGATGAAAGCCTCTTTCCATGGGGGTTCTCCCCTGTGGATGATACTTCTCAAAATGGTGGTGAACGCCCAGGTTGAAATGATATCGTGCGCCTGGAACCTTGCTGTGTACGGGGGGACGATACTTGACAACCCGTGCTTTTCAGCTGCTATTACGGGTGAAAGAGAGGACGTAGCCCAGGTGTCCATTACATCACTCTCAGGCACGATGTGGTGAGACCTGCATTTTGGGCAGCTCTCAATGGGGGTGATTCTCGGGTCAACGGGCAGTGAAGACCCGTCGGCAGTGATTATATGGCCGCATTCCTGGCAATACCAAACCGGAAAAGGTATTCCATAATATCGCTGCCTGGATATACACCAGTCCCATCTCAGGTTCGATACCCAGTTTTCATACCTTATCCGCATATGGTCAGGGTGCCACTTAATCTGACGTCCGGTGTCAATCAGTCTTGGTTTCAGGTCAAGGCATTTCACAAACCACTGCTTGCTCACGGTTATCTCTGCAGGGGTCCCGCATCTTTCATGGACATTGACAGATCTCTGTGTTTTCCTGATATCCGTCACTATGCCGCCTTCTTTCAGCAGTCTCTCCGCCTCTTTTCTTGCCTCCTGAGGAAGCAGGCCGTTTAGTGGGCCGGCAACAGAATTCAGCCTTCCATCTGTTCCAAGGACCGCCCTGATTGGCAGACCGTATTTCTTCCAAAGCATGGCGTCATTCTGATCGCCAAAGGTGCAGACCATCTCAATGCCAGTACCTTTATCCGGATCCACGGAACCATCAAGAATTACCTGCACGGAGTGCCCTGAAAGAGGAACCGCAAATTTCTTTCCCTTAAGGCCGGCATATCGCTTGTCTGAAGGGTTCGCGAATAGCGCCACGCAGGCCCAGAGCATCTCGGGTCTGGTGGTTGCTATTGTAACATGCTCTCCTTCTTCACCAGAAAAAGGGATGAAATAGAAATTTCCACTCATTTCCCTGTCAGCAAGGTCTATCTGTGAGATCGAAGTTCCGCAAACAGGACAGAAGAGGGAAGTCCCCTCATTCCTGTATACCATGTTCTTTTCGTACATGTCCAGGAAGTATGTCTGCGAAATTTTCATGACCTCGGGGGAGATCGTCCTGTAATAGTTTTGAAAATCTGAGCTCAACCCTATGGCTTTCCACGACTCCAGCATCTCCTCTTCCAGCTTAAGGCTGGTATCAGAGCAGAGCTTCTGGAATTCCGCTATGGGCATCGATCTTCCGCGAACGCCGTTAACCTTCTCTGTGTAGCGTTCAGTCGGAAGTCCATTATCATCCAAACCGAACGGGTAGAAAACGTCAAACCCCCTCATTCTCTTGTATCTTGCAATTATGTCCTGATGAGGGTAGGAGTACGCATGACCCATGTGCATGGCTCCACTCACAGTGGGAGGGGGAGTATCGATGGAGTACAGGTTGCTGTGGCTGCTGTACTTGAAGGAATAAACCCTGTTATTGTCCCAGTATTCCCTCCATTTCCTCTCTATTGCGCCAAGATCAAGCTCCATAAGCGAGGATTTTTGAAGCGTTTATTAAGTCTTTTATAGCCAGCGTCAGAGGGAGCACTTGTTACCAGCTATCCTATATGGATAACATAGTGATCTGTTGATCTAGGCTCCTTTTCAATTTTACAATAATCGAGGTTCAGTGTCTGTCGGGTAAACGGCAGTTGATGGCCGTCGCACTGCACAGAAGACTCCTGGAGTGATCAGGACCTTCTAGGCCAGTATCAGGAGGAATTTCCATGAGCCTTTTGCCAGTCTCTGTCTTCCAGTATATGAAGGATGCTGCCATTTCCGACTGAAAAACTGCAGTAATTGAAATGCAGTTCCATTGACCGGGCTTCGTTTAGTTATGTTAATATCGGCTGTACCACTATTGCCATAAGAGATGGAAGATATCACAGAAACAAATGCCATCCGCAGAGCTGTTGAAGTTGAAGAAGAACTTATAGCCCAGTACAGGGAGACTAGAGGCACTGTACGGCTTCAGAACCTTCGGGAATTTCTGGGGCGATTCATCAAGGGCAATGAAGCACTCAAAAACGAACTCAGCAGAATGAAAGACCATACAACAGGTGACCTGGGGAATCCTGGCGAGGAACTGGTTTATCTCCATTCAAGTGAACATCTTCACCAGGAAGAGAATGTGGATGTTTCGAGCCTTCGTGATCTCCTTCTTTTCATTTCCACCATGGAGAGAAGATCCATGGACGATCTTAAACAGCTGAAACCACAGCTCTCCGACTCCTCTACAATTGAGAGATTCGAAGGGATAATGAGGGAAAAGGAGAAGATGATGGCAAGGGCCGACAGGTTGTACAATGACTTAATTCAGGGATCATACTGAGCAATGTCAGACCCTGAACCTAAGATCCTGATAGTTGCATCGACGAAGGATCCGGCCAGCAAAAGCATCGCAGGCCGCATACAGGAAAAGTGGAAGTTCACAATGCAGGACGGTTTCTACAGCAGGGATAATTTTATTCTTACTTATATAGATTCAATACATTTGAATCATGACAATATAAATGGAGACCCCAAGCTGAAAAATCTGAACATAGGGACCGTGGTTTTCCTCTCCAAACATTCTTCTTCAGCACAGATCAGTTCACTCACTGTACATCCAACTGGCAACTACGGATCCAATGAACTGGGGGGGCTACCCATGACCATTACCCCTTCGGCCCCGGAAATGATGAGCCAGGCACTCAGGATCATGAGGGAATCATATACTGGAGATCATTTTATGGTAACCTTTGAGGCGACCCATCATGGCCCATATCTTGAGGCGGAGAACTTCTATATAGAGATAGGAACAACGAGCGCTGACTGGGAGGATGATTCTGCTCTGGATTCAGTCACATCAGCGGTAATGGAAAACAGAGGAAATGCCCTCCCAAATTATGTCGGGATCGGAGGAGGCCACTATATGCCAAAGATCACGGAATATGTCATGCAGAACAATATGAATGTGGGGCACCTGATTTCCAAGCATATTCACGAGAGTATCACCAGTTCGCAAATTATGGAAGCGGTAAACAAGACTAGAGGCTGCAGGGGGCTCATCGTGGACAAGAAGGGTACCAGGGGACGGGTCAGGGATATGGTGCGTGCATTCATGTCTGAATCCGGTATGGAAACAATATTAATATAATTATATGTATATGCAGCTGTTTGTATACTATTTATGCAATTTTGTTGGACATAGGATTTCACGGAGTCTCCAGGTTTATTTTCGCTGGTTTCGATAAAAAATGTTTTTATACTAACTTTCACTCACTTTTTTAAAGTATACCCTTGAGGTAGAATAGATGGAAGAGGTCAGCGAAGAGGAACCACCAGGTAGTACTCCCCTCATAAGGGCGAGGAATCTGGAAAAATCCCTTAGACTGAAGAAATTTTTTATAAAGTTTGAGGGGGCTAGCCAAACTGGAACTCAGAAGGACAGGATTTCCAAACTCCACATGATGCGTGCCATTGAAAAAGGCTACGATACCGTATGCCTGGCTACGTGCGGAAACTATGGGGCATCCATTTCATATTATGCACGGGAGTCAGGCCTGAGAACGGTTGCTGCCGTGCCGTCCTTTTACTCAAACGGAAGAACAGGAGAAATGGTGCAGAACGGGGCAGACATCCTTAGCGTTCCCATGAAATATGAGGAAGCAGTGGACTATGTCAGGGACTTGGCAAACGACAATGCCTGGTATAACTGTACTCCGGGATCACCAAACTCCGATCTTGACATATATGGTTACGAAAAGATAGCTCAGGAGATTGTGGAACAGTTGGGACACGCACCAAAACTCATCTCGGTGCCTGTGGGCAACGGAACAACGCTTTCCGGTATTTATTCCGGCTTCAGGAGGCTGAAGTCAGGCGGGCTCATAGACACGATCCCCAGATTCATTGCTGCCAGTACCGCGGGAGGAAACCCCGTGATACACTCATGGAAGCTGGGACTAAGGAAACTTGTGAACCTGCACCCATCCGCAATATCGGAAACGCACCTCAACGAACCACTGGTATCTTATAAGGCGCTGGACGGTCAGAAAGCACTTGACTCTCTCTATTCCACAAGAGGATTTGGCGAGTATGTAACAGACGATGAAATGCTCAGTTATACAAGCATCATTGAAAAGACCGAGGGAATCAAATCGCTTCCAGCTTCTTCATCGGCACTGGCCGCAGCTACAAGGGTGTTATCCAGGCTCGGAAGCAACCAGGAGTGCGTAATAGTAATAACCGGAAGTGGCATGGTCTGGACAACGCAGTAGTGCTTGCTGAAGGCGTATTCGGAAGTACTTACGGAAAAACCGCGAATGGCCTTGTGAGATTCAGCAGGAGATACCGGATCACCTCCGTTATAGATTCCAGGTATTCCGGCCAGGATGCCGGCTGGATTCTCACGGGAAGCCCAAATGGCATACCCGTTGCCTCCAGTGTGAAGGAAGCCATAGATCATCATGCTAATACCATAGTTGTGGGAGTTGCCACCGACGGAGGGTTTCTTCCCGGGAACTTCCGTCCATTTATAAAGGATGCACTGGAATCCGGACTGAACGTAGTCAGCGGGCTGCATGAATTTCTGGGAGAAGACAGAGAATTTGCGTCTATTGCAGCAAGGAAGGGCATAACGATCACCGACGTGAGAAAGATGTTCCGTGACATGAGGAATCCTTTCACGGGAGAAATAGGGAAGGTGGGTGCGACCAGAATTGCAGTGCTGGGAACCGACAGTGCAATTGGGAAGCGCACTACCGCAGTGTTCCTTAACGAAGCAATGAACCGTATTGGCAGGAAATCCGTGATGATAGGAACCGGTCAGACCGCATGGATGCAGGGTTTCAAGTACACCGTTGTCACAGACGCAATGATCAACGACTTCATTTCCGGGAATCTGGAATCAATCACCGTAAAAGCGTGGAACGAGGAAAAACCTGACTTCATGTTCATAGAGGGGCAGGGATCGATCATACACCCGGCATACGCCGGCAGCTTTGAGATTCTCGGTGCGTGCAGACCTAAATATGTGGTGCTTCAGCATGCCCCCAAAAGACTCTTCTACGATGGATTTGAGCAGTTCAGGATTCCTGAGCTTTCAAGGTACATAAGGGCCATAGAGTTACTTGCAGAAACAAAGGTAATCGCCGTGTCATTAAACAGTGAGGGGATGAAGAAGGAAGAGATTCCGGAAAGCATTGAGAGTATACACTCAGAAACAGCGCTACCGGTGTTCGATCCCCTTTCAGACCTGACTGACATTGCAGAATATATCTCAGATCTTGGTAATTGAGCATGAATTACTGGGACAGAATAGCATCAATTGATCGCATTGTAGTTGGAAAGCCCGACCTCCATGAAAACCGTCTGACGGGGAAGATAGAATTTTTTACCCGGGCCGGGAGAAGTGAATTTAAACTGGAATTCAACTTTGGAGAGACTGTTGAGATACCGGATTCACTGGCCTCCATGATCCTCGCCATGCCTGTGCTGAATTTCTCCTATTTTGCGCGGGAGGTTAATATCGAGGGTGCTGTTTCCAGCGTTGACCTGGAACTTCTCCGTGAATTTTCAGAGATCAATTCAGTAGAGGTATTCATCAACAAGATCTGCAGGCGGAGATATGAATTCATAAAGAGGGAATATGTTCCGTCAGACGCTGAGGTCACAGCTTATAATGCCAGGGGAGCCTGCAGAATCACAGGCAATGTCACTGAATCGGACTGGGGATTTCACCACTCTCTCCAAAACAGGGTGGCAGTACTTTCATCGGGGGGCAAGGAAAGCCTCCTCTCATACGGCATGCTCAGGGAGACTGGCGCCGATGTATATCCTGTATTCATAAACGAATCAGGTGGGCACTGGAGAACTGCGCTCAAGTCTTACCGCTACTTCAGCGAACACTTTCCAAATGTAAGGAGGGTGTGGACAAACGTTGACAGGTTCTATGCATGGGCCCTGGACTTCATAGAGATACTTGACAGGGAGACTATCCGGAAACGCGCAGACACATATCCGGTACAGCTCTTCATATTCCCGGTTTATGTCTTTGCTGCCGCTCCTCTCCTCCTGAAATACGGCATCTCGGGGATACTTCTGGGGAACGAGTTTGATGATCCCAGAGAGATGGGGCCGTACAGGGGGATCAAACACTACTATGGCGTCTTTGACCAGAGCGAAGACTTCGCAACGATGGTAAACAGATACATGGATAGGAAGAGCCACGAAATAAGACTCTGGTCCGCTGTATATCCCATTGCCGGTAATGTTGTGGAGAAGGCGCTTATGCTCCGTTACCATGACCTCTTCCTGCAGCAGAGGTCGTGTCACAGCTGCCATTTCAGCAACGGCGACATACTCCCATGCGGAAAGTGCACCAAGTGCTACGGGATTTACCTCTTCATATCCGCACAGGGGGGAAATCCTGCAGAAATCGGCTACACGCACACATCCATGGAGGATGTCATGGAAAGTGTTAAAAGCGGAAGAATGAGGCTGGATCCTGACGAGTCAAGGTTCCTGCTGGACAGGATTCACAACCCGGCTTCGCAACAGGATCTGAACCACGTCACAGGCATTCATCTCCTTGATGGTGAGTCTACCCCATTTTTCAGGGTACCGGAGATATTCAGGAGCAAAATACAGAAAATCATCTCACAGTATTCAGACGGTATCTATGCGCTGAAGGAAAACCACTGGATAAGGACAGACAATCCGGATTGAAATCCATCGATCATCAGAAAAATTCATGCTCCATAACCCTAATTTCATCATCGGTCTCTGCTTGGCTGTATTCCATCAGCGGCAGTTTGTTGGTTTCAAGAAACGACTGGGCCCAGCTGAATTTAGACAGCAGCATTCTTGCATCATCTTCCAGGCCGATGATTGCCAATGCCCCAGCAACCGCCTCAACTGAACTCAGCTTTCCGGGCTTACCATAATTTACGGGATTCACCGGCAACAGGAGGGGGAGTTTCCTGGCGTTGCGAGCCCTGATATTGCCCGTCTCTTCAATCCTGTTCCACGAAGCCTCAAGGACGCACATCCCGTTCCGAATGCATTGATTTCGATCCGCTCTCATGAGATAGGCCTGGGCGAAAGGTGTCAGTGTGTATGCTCCCCTGATAAAATCCGGTGAGATCCGTCGTGCAAGGCCAAACCTCTCAAGCTTTCTCATGGTTGCCCTCTTGGGATCATCCATGCTGAAGTCCACAAACATGATCCTGATCCGGGAGTGTCTATCCTCTCTGGCCATGCTAAATCCATTGAGGACATGTTTACTGCATTGATAAACTGGATATACTTGGTTACGACACTGTCAATCTTCAACTCCGATCACTTTTCCTTGCAGAAGTAGGAATTATACGACAACAGGAATACAGCAAAAGAAACTTAATTACTGGATATTTGCTATACTAGAATGCATTACGTTGCAATCACGGGTGGAGTGATATCTGGCCTTGGGAAAGGGACAATAACTTCCAGCCTGGCACATCTTCTAGTCAACAGCGGACTGCAGGTCTCCGCGCTCAAGATCGATCCTTACCTGAACTATGACGCTGGCACAATGAACCCATATCAGCACGGAGAGGTCTTCGTTCTGGACGACGGCAGCGAAGTGGACCTGGACCTGGGGAATTATGAGAGGTTCATAGACAGGGACCTGACCGGAGACAACAACATAACCACCGGAAAGGTATACAGGGAAGTAATAGAAAAAGAAAGAAGAGGCGAGTATCTGGGAAATACAGTCCAGATCATACCACACGTTACCAACGAGATAAAGAGGAGGATCAGGAAGGTCGCGCAGCACGACAGGGACGACGTCCTGCTCATAGAGGTCGGGGGAACCGTGGGAGACATAGAATCCATGCCTTTCCTCGAAGCCCTCAGGGAGATGAAGAGGGAAGAGCCTGAATCTACGTTTCTCTTCTGCCATGTGACCATGATCCCTGAGATAGGGCAGTCCATGGAGCAGAAGACCAAGCCGACCCAGCACAGCGTAAGCTCTCTCCGCAGCATAGGAATACAGCCTGACATAATATTCGCCAGGTCAAAGAACCCCCTAAGCATCGAGTCAAGGAAAAAGATCTCCCTGTTCACGGACGTGCCGGAAGAGGGAGTAATAAGCATCAATGACGTCCAGAACGTATATACTCTCCCCCACATAATGCATGAGCAGGGCCTTGCCAGCTATGTTGTCCAGAGACTAGGTTTGTCCAATGGCAGTTTCTCAGACAAGTGGGCGGGGATCAGGAAGAACCTGTCATCACCCAGGGACGAGGTGGTAATCGCACTGGTGGGCAAATATACCGAACTTACTGATGCTTATTTCAGTCACAAGGAAGCATTTTCGCACGTTACGGGGCTCACAGGAGTTAAGGTCAACATAAAGTGGGTCAACTCGGATCTGCTGAAAACTTCCGCTGAACCCCTGTCCGGTGTGCACGGTATACTTGTTCCGGGAGGCTTCGGATACAGGGGAGTGGAAGGAAAGGTCCAGGCTGCAAAATATGCAAGAGAGAACAGGATACCATATCTGGGCATCTGCATGGGATTCCAGGTTGCCGTTATAGATTTTGCCAGAAACGTCCTTGGACTCACGGGAGCAAACAGCACAGAATTCGACAGTTCGACCGCAGATCCCGTAATTGACCTTCTTCCGGAACAGGAAGGTGTCAGTGATAAGGGAGGGACAATGAGGCTGGGTTCCAGAAAAGTTCTCATAGAGGAGAACTCCGAAGCCATGAGCATCTACGGCCAGAAGCAGATATTCGAAAGACATCGGCACAGGTACGAGGTCAACCCTAAATACATACAAAGACTGACTGAGGGTGGCATGAAATTTTCAGGCAAGGATGAGGACATGATACGCATGGAGATACTTGAGTTGAAGGACAGGCATAATTTCATGGCATCCCAGTACCATGCTGAATTCAAGTCAAGGCCACTCAGACCGGCATATCTCTATATGCACTTTGTTATGAATGCCTCAAAGTACAAGCGGGGTGAGAGAAATTAAGGATATACTGGAACAACTGAGGAATAATGTTATTGAGAGGATGAACAAGGATGAGAAGTTCAGGTCAAAACTTGAGAAGATCGACAAGAAGTTCTCGGTGGACTTCGATGGCTCCATCTTCTATCATTTCTCAATCTCCAATGGACATATTAGCGAGATCATGGACGGCAAGGAAGACGGAGACATAAGCATATCAGTTGAGTCGGAGGTATTCAGGAAAATTCTTGCAAAAGAGCTTGATCCCATGGAAGCATACTTCGAGAAAAAGATACGCGTTAAGGCCTCGCTTCTGGACAAACTTTTCCTGACAGAACTCTTCAAGTGAGGCAGCCGGTCAATGAAGGACCAGATCAACAGTCTCAACCCTGAAATCGTGGCAGAGTACCACAGGATGATAGACTCCCAGGTCAGGAGATGCTACGCCATTGCCCAGGATATACGCTCTATCGGGCGTGACGTAACAAGGAAAGTGGAAATACCGCTCGCAACCGATATGGCAGACAGGATAGAGGAACTAATCGGGCTTCCGGGTATTGCCGCGAGGATAAGGGAACTATCAGGGAAGTTGAGCAGGGAGGAAGTAGCCATAAACATATCCAGGAGCGTAGCGGCAGGCATTGGCATGGCTGACAGGAAAACGGCGATAGACAAGGCCGTGAGAGTCGGGCTGGCCATCCTCACGGAAGGTATTCTGGTCGCTCCTCTCGAGGGGATAGCCGATATTGAAATATCGGGGCAGGGAGAAGAAGGCTACGTCAGCGTGGTCTATTCTGGCCCCATAAGGGGTGCAGGAGGTACGGCACAGGCCCTGAGCGTACTGATCGCAGACGTGGTCAGAAGGGACCTGGGCATAGGCAGATACGTGGCCACGGATGAGGAGATAGAGAGGTATATAGAGGAGATCGAGTCCTACAACAGGATCAAGCATCTGCAGTACCTGCCGACGCCTGATGAGATCAGGCTGGTCCTGAAGAACTGTCCCGTGATGATCGACGGCGAGGGGAGTGAGGAAGTTGAAGTCTCCGGACACCGGGACATGAAGCGGATCAGGACCAACAGGATCCGCGGTGGAATGTGTCTGGTGATTGGCGAGGGACTGATTCAGAAATCGAAAAAGGTTCTTAAGTATACGTCGTCCCTGGGGCTAAATGACTGGGAGTTTCTATCCAAGCTCAATGCCTCCGATGGCAGCGAGGAAAAGGGCAGTGCCAAGTCAGAGAAATTCCTTAAGGACATTATTGCAGGCCGTCCTGTTTTCAGTCACCCAGGCAGGCCAGGCGGCTTCAGGCTCAGGTACGGAAGGTCAAGGGCGTCCGGGCTTGCTGCTGCAGGGATCAACCCAATGACAATGGAAGTACTTGACAGGTTTATCGCCGTGGGCTCGCAGATAAAGATCGAGCTCCCGGGAAAGGCTGCAGCCATAACCCCATGCGATTACATTGATGGCCCCATGGTTCTTCTGAAATCTGGGGCTCACCTAAAGGTCCGGAACAGGGAAGATCTTCAGAAGTACTATGACCAGATAGAGCAGATAACCGACGTGGGTGAGATACTGATTTCCTATGGTGAGTTCCTTGAGAACAACAAAAAACTTGAAAAATCACCGTTTGTCAGTGAGTGGTGGTACCTGTATGCAAAGAAATTCCCGGAACTCAGGAAATACTCAGACTCCACGCCTTCGGAAGAAGAAGCTATCTACATTTCTGAGAGGTATGGCATACCGCTCCATCCGGAATACACATATCTCTACCACGACGTGACGGGGGAAGAACTGCTTGCCCTGAGGAAAATGATGGAGTCTGGCAACATAGCCGGCGACTCGTTTTCCATGGAGACGTCCGCGAAGGCCTCTGGAATCCTGGTGGACATTGGCAAGGAATTTGAGGTCGATCACGGTCGGATCATCATGAGATCATACAAGGCCCTCATGAGGTGTCTTGGGATGGAAAATCCTCTGGTCACGGATGATTCATTCCTCAAACCCGTTGAACCGCATGAGCTTGTATCAGAGCTTTCAGGGCTTAAGGTCATGCAGAGAGCCCCGACCAGGATAGGTGCGAGAATGGGGAGGCCCGAGAAATCCGGGGATCGTAAGATGAAACCCAAGGTCCACCTCCTCTTTCCAGTTGAAAATTTTGGGGACTCCCGCAGGCTTCTGGCCAATGCGGAGAAGAACAGCGGAGGGACCTTTGAGATCGAGTGCCAGTCCAGAATATGCAATGGCTGCCAGTCAATCACACCAGAACCCCTGTGTGAAGAGTGTGGAAAGCCTACAGCCCCAACAGGCCGCACGGAAAAGATAAAGATCAACTTTTCCAGGATCATGGAGGCAGCCAGGAAAAGGGTGGGCAACGATCTTCCGGACAGCGTCGAACTTAAAGGCGTCAAGAAGCTCATGTCGAAGAACAAGGCGTGTGAGCCTGTAGAGAAGGGGATACTCAGATCGGTGCATGGAATAACCATAAACAAGGACGGTACCTGCCGCTATGACATCTCGGACATTCCTGTGAGCCATTTCCGGCCCGAAGAAATCGGACTCAGCGATGAGAAGGCTATCGAGCTGGGTTATGCACCAGGGAAGATCAATGAACTCTTTGTCCAGGATATCATCATCCCGGTTGATGCTGCCCAGTACTTGCTTAAGGTTGCCAGCTTCATTGACGACCTGCTGGTAAGATACTACAACAGGCCACCATTCTACTCATGCAAGACCCAGGAGGATCTCATCGGACAACTGGTGATTGGTCTGGCCCCACACACCTCCGGGGGAATAGTCGGCAGGATCATAGGTTTCTGCAATGTTTCCGGCTGCTATGCTCACCATTTCTTCCATGCAGCAAAGAGGAGAAACTGCGATGGCGACGAGGACAGCATAATGCTTCTCATGGACGGCTTCCTTAACTTTTCCCATGAATTCCTTCCATCCACAAGGGGAGGTTTGATGGACGCACCTCTGGTCCTGACGGTAAGGCTTGTGCCGGACGAGGTGGATAAAGAGGCCATGAATGTGGATACGCTTGATGAATACCCTATGGAATTTTACGAGGCCTCCCTAAAGATGGCGCATCCCTCAGAGATAGAGGATATCATGAAACCCATGAAGAAATTCATGACTTTAAATGGCTCATACACGGGCTTCAGGTATAACATACCCGCCACAGACATTAGCGATGGCGTCAGGGTCTCTTCATACAAGACCATCGGGAGCATGGAGGAAAAGATAGAGAGACAGCTCGGCCTCGCAAGGAAGATCAGGGCAGTAGATGAGAATGACGTGGCTGCCAGGGTGCTTTCATCACACTTCCTGCCAGACATCTACGGGAACTTCCGCGGATTCTTCTCCCAGACGTTCCGGTGCACAAAATGCAACGCAAAGTACAGGCGCGTCCCCATCTCCGGCCGCTGTTTCCGCTGCGGCAATGCCTCAATCATACTGACCGTTCACAGAGGCGGAATAGTGAAGTACCTGGAGGAAACCATCAAGATCTCGCGGGAGTTCAAAATACCGGAGTATCTCATTGCAAGGATTGACAACATTGAAAAGACCATACGGGGAACATTCGCCGATGAACCGGAGCAGGAAGAAGAGAATGTTTTAGAGAGCTTCTCAGATGACGGCACATGATAGGCTCCTTATTTGTCACGGGACCAGCTGGAACAGGGAAATCCACTTTCTGCGGAACTCTCAGTGAATGGCTGCAGGAACAGCAAATGGAATCAGCAACGGTCAATCTGGATCCCGGAGCAGACTTTGTTCCTTATGAAGTGGATGTTGACATAAGGGACTACATATCGCTATCAAGGATAATGCAGGACTACTCCCTGGGGCCAAACGGAGCACAGGTGGTCGCCGCAGATCTCATGGTTGAGTACATCCCGCAGCTGAAGGCACTACTGGAGGACTTTCAGGATCACTATGTCATCTTTGATACTCCAGGGCAGGTGGAGCTCTTCACTTTCAGGCAGGGAAGCACCCATCTTGTTGATGCCCTGACAGATAGCAAGGCCATGATTGCTTATCTGGCAGACTCGGTGGTTGCGTCATCCCCATCCGGATTCATAGCCCAGAAGATGCTGTTTGGTTCCATATTTTACCGGTTCTTCAAGCCCACCATGTTCATAATCAACAAGTCCGACCTGATCACAACCGAGGACATTTCAAGAATAGGCGAATGGGAGCATGATCCGGGAAAGCTTTCCGATGATCTTCTCGGTGAAAAGCAGCAGATAGTGAAGCAGTATTATGCAGGGATCATCAAGGCATTTGCGGACAGCGAACTCATCAGCAAGATAATACCCGTCTCTTCCGTGGACCGAACCGGCATTGAAGAGGTTTATTCGGAGTTGTCCAATTTCTTCACAGGCGGCGAGGATACCGACACCATGTACAGGGACGAATGACTCAGGCATGGGGATAATATGCCATCAGTGAAGTATTGAATAATGAATAAAAAAGCATACAACTGTCAAACACACCCGTTGCTTAAAAGCCACTTTCGAAACGGGTATTTATGACCGTTTTTTGCAGGCCGGAATAACAAAGGCTTTTAATCAACTCCAAAATAGCATCATTCCATGAGCCTCAAACACCACTGTCTGATATGTTCTTCCCTGATATGCTGTGGAATATACTGTTCAACCTGCTCCGTTGAGATGAACCGCAGCAGGTACTTCAACGAGGAATCATTTCACGAGTGGCTTGAGAGGTCCAGGTCTGGTTCATGGGACAACATTGTGGAATCTGGAGGCAGAAACCTTTATTCCTTTTCTGCGAAAGTGGTGGGCGAAACTGCATTCCAGCTGTGATGTGTAGAATTACCTTACTGATACGTTCACATTCTTCAGGTATATCTCCTCAAGGTCGTTGTATTCCTGAACCCTGTCGAACTTGATCCCTGCATCCATAAGACGCTTCAGGATCGCAGGAACATCATCAACGCTTTCGGAGATGATGTATTCATCATCCACCCTGAAACCGGCAGGAATAACAGACGGGTTCAGTGAAGAGGCCCCACCGATGATTCTTATCTTCAGGAGATTTTTTTCCTCGTTTCTCATATCCTTCACCACAGAACCATTGTTCATTATAATGACCCTGTCCGAGATCTCTTTTGCTTCCTGAATGAGGTGGGTGCTCAGCAGGATGATCTTTTCTCGCCTCCGGTTCAGTTCCTTGAGGATGTTTCTTATCTCGAACATGCCTCTGGGGTCAAGACCGAACGTGGGCTCATCGAGAATAATGATCTCCGGATCATGGACAAGTGCGGCAGCAAGACCCAGCCTCTGTTTCATCCCCCGGGAGTACCCTCCGGCTTTTCTGTCCAGGTAGGCTGAGCATCCTGTAAGTTCTCCTATCTCCTTTATCCTGATCCTTGCCGCTTCCATGGACATCCCCCTTATCCTGCATATGAACTCCAGGATCTCCTGGCCCTTCAGGTAGGGATAAAATTCAGGCTGCTCCACGAGAGTGCCCATGTATCCAAGCACCTTTGCCAGATTGTCTGTTATGGGAAGGGTATTGACCAGGATGCTTCCAGAGGTTGCCCTGGAGATGCCCGTCATGATCTTCATAAGCGTCGTCTTCCCTGCACCGTTTGGTCCGAGTATAGTTACAATGCCAGGAGTATCCAGCGTCAGGTTAACATCCCTGACCGCCACTATGCGACCGAAAGTCTTGGTCAGGTTGCGTATCTCTACGGAAGGCGGCAACTAGTTAACCTCCTTGTTTTCAAAGACATATGCGCCTGCCAAAAATGTTGAAACGGCGTATATGACCATGACCATAACATAGGTGATAATCTGGGACAAAGGAGCTGGGGATAAGGAAGGGAGTGAGGAGAAGTCGAACGGATTGAAGTTTATGTACACCTCATAGTCTATGGAAGATGCAACATTCAGGAGATAATACGGGGTGACGCCATACAGGAAGGTAATCACAAGCGATGCAGTGCTGAGAATCAGGAAATAGAGAATAAAGACAGATATGTATGCATACGTGTTCTTGTTGAATACTGTACTGACCAGAAAAGTTATTGCTATTATCGCAAGTGCAAAGAACAGCATTGCCCCGTAGGACTGAAGAAATTCCACTCCCGGAAGCCTGCTGTAGAGCAAAACATAATTTATCAACTGACCTGCATAGAAGAACGACATTATGATGGCTGATACAGAAAAGGCAGCCAGAAATTTGCCAGAGTAAAGAACGAACCGTGGCACAGGGAGGGTGAACGTGTGGAAGGCAGTCCTGGACTCGATCTCGCTGGAGATTGCTGGAGACCCGAAGAATACCCCTGCAAAGACGGGAAGATAGTTGCCGGCAAATTCCCAAATGAAGAGGAATTCGCTTCTCTTAAGGCTGCCTGATATGACAATCCCGGTCCTGAGGAAGTTTGGCAGGTCTGCATTGTATGCAAAATACTTGAATGAAAGGTATGTAAGCAGAGATACCACTAGAACGACAATGAAGAGCATGAGGTAGAAGCTGCGGGATCTGTAGTAATTCCTGAAATAATGAGAAAATACGAGCCCAGTTCTGAAAAATCCCCAGTTCATGTTACCACTATGATCTGTAACACATATTTCAGCAGGGTCAAAAAGTTGCTGTCATTTACCCCGCTCTGAACGCTCAAACGTGCAATGGAGTCCCTGTAGATGATGCTTGCATTAAAGCTGGAACTGACCTGGTCAAAAACGCTCTGGAAACCGTAGGAGGAGATGTTGGTGACTGGAGACAGTTCGAGCGTGGCGTTTGACCTATACGCAAATAGGGAAACATTGTAGACCGTGGTTCCGTTGGAGGCAATCGCTTCAAGAGAAAAGTTTGCCCCTCTGTCAAGGTTGAAGGTGGAACTTGTCAGTCCCTGCTGACCAAGTGATGCAAGGATCGAATACTCAACGGAAGATTGGAGCCCCGCTACAACTATGTTTGACGATGGCACCGCAAAAAAGAAATTGAAAGCGTTGAAGTTGAGACCTCCCGGGACAATTGACGTCAGGTTTAGCTGACCCAACGCGGGGAAAAAGCTGAAATTTCCGCCGATCTGCTTCAGATTCACCGTCGTGTTGAAGATAGGTATGCCACTGAACTCAGTGCTCAAATAATACCTGTGGCCTGACAAGTTTCCACCAGAAGCATTCAGGTTTCCCGACAGGTTAAGGTCGGTAAACCTTCCGAATGCGCCAATGTCAAGGATTATGCCGGGACTTCCCCTGAAGATGAAATAATAGAGGGATGTGTTGTTGAAGAGAACGTGGCCGGAGACCGACGATCCTGCGGGAACGTAAGCAGAAGCAGGTTTTGCCGCAGAAGGAGATTCCAGTGCATTGAATATGACAATCACGGATGGGACAATCAGGATTATTGCAATGGCAACAATGAGTAGTTTTGTGGTGGATCGACGCATAGTTGCCGCTATCATCACATGTGCATACTTATATCTTCAACCCTTCGAGTGTTGCGAAAGGGGTTGGAGCAGCAAGCATAAAATGAGCTTATCCATGGCGCTGAGGCCCGCCTGCCAGGTGCCTTAAGACATATTAAGCAAAGGCCCGCTTCTACAAGGAACCCCGGTAACTGGTTTAAAGCTCCTGCCAGATCGTGTACGTGCCCTCCAACGCACCGCATAGTGTCATGGCACATTCAGGCATCAGGCTATGGGTTTATAAACGGTCTTTCTAATGATAAAAAGGAAACTCAGATATCAGGTGATGAGGTTTTCCAATCAGTTAAGAATATATTGCATCTGATAATACTACCCAGGTGATAACATGGCAGAAACATGGCAAGCAAAAGACAGACTGAGACCAAAAGATCTAGAAGGGATTTCAAACCAGCAGATTGACTACCACTTTGATACCCACTACAAGGGGTACGTGAACAAGCTGAACGAGGTATGGACATCCCTGGAAAAGGCGGACAGAAGCAAGGCAAATCAGAATTACAGTGAGTTCAGGGAACTAAAGCTGGAAGAGACATTCAACTACGACGGCGCCCTTCTTCACGAACTGTATTTCGAAAGTCTCCATGCACAGCCCGGTGCAGTGCCTGAGGAGTTCAGAAAAGCGGTGGAAAAGGACTTCGGCAGCTACGAAAAGTGGGTTGAGGACTTCAGGGCAACTGGAACAGCGTTCAGGGGATGGTCTCTCCTGGTACTTGATCTCAACACGGGCAAGCTCAGAAACATTGGTGCCGACGTGCATAACACCAACGGCATTTGGAATGCAATTGTGATCCTGGCCCTTGATGTGTACGAGCATGCATATTATGTGGACTTTGGGCCAAAGAGAGCAGGATATCTTGATGCATTCATGAAGAACGTGAGCTGGAAGGATGTCCTGGAAAGGCTGCACAAGGCTAGGAAGGCTTACGAAGCCTTCAAATAGGCATTTCTAGAGGTATATGGATCTTCTTCCACTTATCTCCGGACTCGTCGGGAAGGGCGACCCTGAGATTGAACAGAAAGTGGAAGAATTCAGGTCCATGAGGTCAAAATCAAAGGAGGACCTCTTCGGAGAACTGTGTTTCTGCATCCTCGCAGCAAACACTTCGGCCCAGATGGGCATCAGGGTGATGAACGCGGTTGACCTGGATCACTTCCTCTATTCAGAGCAGGAACGACTCCGGGAAGAACTTCACAGAGTTGGTTGCAGGTTCTTTAACACGAGGAGCAGGTTCATAGTGGAGTCAAGGTGGATAATCGACAGGCTCCCGGGCATCGCGAATGATTCCGGAACCTCCAGTGTCATGAGAAACAGAGAATATCTCGCCGAGAATCTTACGGGGGTGGGATACAAGGAGGCATCGCATTTCCTGAGAAATATCGGGCATTTCTCATGTGCCATTCTGGATAAGCACATATTGAGAATGATGTCGTCTGTGATTAACTTTGATCCCGGTAAACCAATTTCAAAGAAGAAGTATTTTGAGTTAGAAGGGGCTTTCATCGTCATGGCTGGTGAGCTTGGTGTGGAACCAGGGATCCTTGATCTGTTCATGTGGAAGCACGCAACCGGCAGAATTCTGAAGTGATTAAATGAAGGATCTAAAGGAATTTACCCGACTGGAACTGAATTACAGGTATATAAACGGCACAGTGATGCCTCTGATGGAGAACGCAGGCAATGCTGTGGCTGACTTTGTTCTGGGAAATTACCCTGATAAAAAGAGGATTCTCGGCATATGCGGAAAGGGAAACAACGGAGGCGACACCCTCCTTGCCATGGAAATTCTCAAGTCAAAGGGCAAAGAGGTCAGGGCAATCTTCGTGGACGGAGAAGGCTCAATTACCTCAAAGGAAGCAAAGGAGGCTCTCTCCAGATACACCGGAGAGAAGAAGGATCTCTCCGGTCTAGACGAAGGAATCAGGTGGACTAACCTCATACTTGACGGTCTTCTCGGAACAGGGCTTTCAGGGAGGCCCAAGCCCCAGTATGAGACCGCCATTAGCGCAATTAATGGAAGCAATAAGGACATCGTCTCAGTCGACGTCCCAAGTGGACTCGGTACAGGCCTTCAGGTAAAGCCCCATAGTACTGTATGTTTTACCGATCTTAAACCGGGAATGACTGAAAATAATAGCGGAAAGATATCCGTCAGATCAATAGGTATTGGCGAGGAATGCGATACATATTCTGGCCCGGGAGATTTCGTTTATCTTCCCATCCCCGAGCCAAATTCCCATAAGGGCATGAATGGAGTGATTGGAATCGTCGGAGGCTGGGAATACTATGGATCGGCTGTAATAGCCTCAAGATCAGCCATGGCAACCGGCGTGGACCTGGTATTCCTGCTCACGTCAGAAGACAAGGTGGGGATCGTTTCGTCATTCACTCCAAACCACATCGTGAGGAAATACACCACGGCAACCCTTAGTTCCTTCATGCCAAGATTCACCTCCATGCTGGTGGGCTCAGGCATGGGAAGGACCAATGAAAGCTTTGAGGCGCTGAAATACGTCCTGAAGAACTTCAACGGACCACTGGTGATAGATGCAGACGGACTCAACCAGCTGGGCAGCCAACCAGATCTTCTCAGAGGAAGGAAGACAATCATAACGCCACACAGCCATGAGTTCATGGAACTTTCGGGTCTTGAGGCAGGTGAAGCCAACCTGAAGTTTTTCGCCTCAGAGTACAGCACGGTAGCCGTCCTAAAGGGTCCTGAAGACCTGATCACAGACGGCAAAGAGGCGTGGCGCACCCGCGGAGGTAATGCCAGGATGACCATGGGGGGCACTGGCGACTCCCTGGCAGGGGTTATTTCCGCCCTCCTTTCAAAGGGCATGGGAGCCGCAGCCGCCGCAAGACTCGGCTCATTTGTGGTCAAGAAGGCCGGGGAGATAGCGTTTGAGTCGAAACGTTACTGGTACTCCCTTGACGATCTGATCGCCTCAATTCCCCAGGTATTTTTGAGGTATGAAATCAGGAAATGAAAAACCCCCCATCGCTCCTTGTACTGGATACGTCAGCAATAATGGCCAGGAACATTGATCTGTGGGGAGCAGAATGCTGCATACCTCCCTCTGTAATCGACGAGATCAAGCTTGGAAAACTCAAGCGCGATCTGGACAACGTCATTTCACGTCTGAAGGTGATTGCCCCCTCTGAAGAATCCCGAAATGCTGCTCATTCCGCAGCGGCCAGAACGGGGGATGATCCCGTGCTAAGCAGCACTGACATTGACGTGATCGCCCTGGGCCTCCAATCCGGGGGAACAGTTGTCACGGACGACTTTGCAATACAGAACGTGTGCAGATCTCTGGGAATAGCCATGGAGTCTGCCACAGGTACCGGCATACGTGAGGAAATAAGCTGGACATACAGGTGCACGGGATGCAGAAAAATTTACAGCGAACCCGTGGCTATATGCTCAGTGTGCGGGCACGAAGTGAAAAGGGTGAGCAGAAAGAACCCGGCGAGAAAGAAAAAGTCGTGATGTCATACAATTAACATATTCTGTTATTTATGCGTTTCAGACACTTTTGTGAAAACAACGAGAAACAGTGAGCAAAATTTATTTATACTTTCTAGTAGTATGTCAGACACATCATGAGTTACACCAGTTATGCCTCTGGAGGTTACCTGTCTTCCCTTCTTTCTCTTCTTGATATACTCCCGCCGCAGTACCTCTATCTGAGCAGCATATTGCTGGTCTCAGTCTCTGTGTTCCTTATCTTTTATGGATACAGGGCATGGGAAGCGCTGATGATCTCCATTGGCGCATACTACGGGTTTGTCTTTGCACTCTATATCAGCACACTCGTGAACTTCGGCAGCATGCCCCTGTACCTCATACTGCTCATAGGTGCAGTCATAGGGGGCATAGTTTTCCGGGCACTGGTCAAATACGCCATTTCAATATTCTTCGCCATAATCGCCTTCATGATCGCATCTTCCGCCTACCCAGGCAATATTTCAATGGCAGTGCTTGCCGGCATAGTCGCATTCACGGCCAGCTATTTCGCATACCGGAGGATCACGTCGCTCCTGTCGGCAATACTGGGGGCACTCCTTCTGTGGTTCGGCCTCACCGCGCTAGGGGTCAATACCATAATCGCCCAGGCTGTGGCGGGGATTCTCATGGTTTCAGGCATTTACCTGCAGATAACTGAAAAGAAGAGGAAGGAAGAAAAAATCAGGAGGCAGTCCGGTCCACCAGGATCATGGAGAAAGGGCACCGGTTATCGTACGGCAAGGATCAAGGGCAACAGGATAATCCTTGTGGATGACGAACCCAGCTGGGACCTCTACTGAATTCTCTGCCTTTCTGCCAGCGACTTGAGTTCTTCCACAAACTTCATTGAATCCATGACAAGTCCATAGTCCGAATACCTGAAAATTGGAGCGTCAGGGGAATTGTTCACTGATATTACGGTGCCGGCATACCTGATGCCGAAAACGTGGTTATCATGGCCAGAAATGCCAATGGCAATGTAGACCTGTGGCGAAATGGAGAATCCGGTTATGCCAACCTGCTGCTGCCTGGGCACCCACCCAAGGTCAACTACCGGCCTGGTGGCCCCCAATGATGCCTTCAGAAGGGCAGCGACCTCCAGCACCTTGCTGATATTCTGCTGGTCCCCCACGCCTTTTCCCACGGAGACCACTATCCTGTTCTGGAAGAGCGAGTCATACTGCGATGGTACCGGCTCAAATTCCAGGACCTCATGGACATAACGGTCCTCGAAGTGCTCCTTTATGACCCTCAAGGCTGCATTCGAGTTCTTTTTCCTGAACACGCCCCTCCTCACGGTTGCCATGGCAGGTATGGTCTTTGAGGAAATCCTGGCAACGATCCCGCCTCCAAAGGCCGGCTTGTACTGGAATAGCTTCCCGCTGTTGATCCGCAGATCTATACAGTCCGCGGTCAAACCCAGTCTCATGGTGCCCGCAACTATTCCAGCTATGTCCCTTCCTTCTGCGGTGGAGGGGAGCACAATAAACGGGGGAGTCTCTTCCTTAAGCCTTTCAATAATATAATCAGCAAATGCCATGACACTCCGCACCGGCACATACACATATTCATGGCACGGAAGCCCTGTCAGAAGGGCAGGATCGACGTTGCCGATTATCCTCACATTGTATCTCCCATGTGAAATCTCGCAAATCCGGCCTGCGATCTCCCTGCTTACACCAGGGTCAGAGAATGCAATTCCCCAGGCATATTCTCTGCCGTCCCAGCTCTCTTCCACCTCAATTGTCTCATTTTCTCCACTATCCGATGAAAGGGCTTTTGCGATGATCTCAAATGCCTCTTCGGTGGATTTCAGGAACATGACCTTCCTGGTGCTGTTAACCGCTTCTGTACCCTCAACAACGGTTGGGGAATCAGAACCAGCAATACTCACCTGGAGTTTAGAGGAATCCCAGGTCTCGATCCTGTCACTCATGTCAGGCACGCTGGGCCTAACAAATCTAGCCTTGTTGAGCTTCTCACTCACAGAGAACAGCGCCGGAAGCGTTACCACAGACTTCTCCGTTCCTGATTCCCGCTCACACTGCACAACGGCGCTCCTCATGTCTGGAGCAAATTCAACAGAGGTCACGGCTGAGCGGTAGCTGAATCCTGACATGACCGCCACCTCGGGCGGAACCTGCGAGGTTTCCCCGTCTAACGAATATTTTCCGGTGAAAACCAGATCCGGCTTTATTATGCGAACAAGGGAAGAAAGCACCGTGGAGGTAATGAGGGTGTCAGCGCCGGCGAACTTCCTGTCGGTTAGAAGGATGCCCCTGTCTGCTCCCATCCGAAGCCCAAGGTTAATCACTTCTGCAGCCGAAGGCGGACCCATGGTTGCAACAACCACCTCCGCTCCACTTCTTTCCTTGATCCGGACGGCTTCCTCAATACCTTTCTTATCGAATGAATTGATCTGCAGAGGAACGTTTTCCCTGATGATCCTGCCCGTGGAAACATCCAACCTTATCCCTGACAGATCTGGAATCTGCTTTACTAAAACCAGAATCCTCATCAGGCTTCTACGAGCACATCGCCATTCTCGACCTTCACCCTGTAGGACTTAAGCGGAGGAATGGAACCGGACCCTTCCGGGTTCTGGACGACAGCACCATCCGAGGGCCTGAAAATCGCGAAATGGTTTGGGCAGACGATATTTCCCTCATCGATGAATCCTTCGGAAAGGTCGTATTGCTCGTGAGTGCATAACATTGCGGTGGCAAAGAATCTGCCCTTGTCCCGAACAAGGAGAATATCCTGATCGGAGACCTTCACTCTTGACAGATCGCCATCCTTCATGTTAGATTCCTTGGCTACCTTATACCAGGCCATGATCTGCCAAAATCTCAAACAATTAATAACATTTGTGTAAATCCGCCATAGAAAGACAGCGGGGTTGCATGGACTTGAATCAGGAAGAAATATCAAAATTCGAGGAAGCAGGCAGGATAGGCAGGAAAGCACTTGAATTTGCCTTAACACTCATTGAGCCGGGCGCAACACTGGCACAGGTGGCAGAGCAGACAGAGAAATTTATACGGGACAGCGGAGCACTGCCTGCATTTCCACTGAACCTTTCCATAGACAACGAGGCTGCGCATTACACTCCATTTCCCGGTGACAAGAAGACGTTCAGGACAGGGGACCTCGTAAAGGTCGACATCGGGGCACAAATAGACGGATATCCATCCGACAACGCTGCAACAATTGAGGTGGGCGACACGGGTAGGCATTCCGGGCTGATCGATGCGTCCCGCGAAGCGCTTAATGCCGCCTTAAAGCTTGTCAGGCCCATGGTTCCCATAAACGAGATTGGCAGGGCAGTCGCCTCCAAGATAGGAGAGCACGGGTTCAAACCCGTGAGAAACCTGGGAGGGCACGGCATAGGTAAGTATGACCTGCATTCTGCAGTATTCATTCCAAATTATGACGACGGAAACGGAAAGCTTCTGAAGCCGGACTGCGTCATTGCCATAGAACCCTTCGCGTCCACCGGCACAGGGATGATACACAGTGGCCCTGCAGGAAATATTTACATACTGAGCGGGACAAGGAACGTCCCGGGAGAACCAATCTTCGATCATTTTGGAACGCTCCCCTTTGCGGAAAGGTGGCTTGAAGGCATGGTCGATTCCACGGGAAATTACATAAAGAAGATGATCAGGGAGCGAAAGGTGTCAGAGTTTCCGGTCCTAAAGGAACACCGCGGGGCAATGATAAGCCAGGCAGAGCACACGGTCATTATCCTAGGAGACCGGATCAGGGTTCTCACGCAGTGATCAGGCCATGAGTGCGTCTATGGTGCCAGTGACAACAGCAAAGCACTCCTCAAGGTTTCTGGTAGCTTCTATGACTACCTTGTTTGGCCATTTGCATCGGAGGTAGTATTCCCTGACCCGTGTCAGGTATTCTTCCTTCTCGAAGGCATCCTTTTTCTTCTCTCTGATCCTGCCCAGCGTCACTGCAGGCGAGGCATCCATGAGGAATGTGACGTCAGGCATCAGTTTGACAGGCCGTGAAGCATCCATCATCCACTGCACCGTTCTCTGGTAATCCCCGAAGAAACTTTCCATAAGTGGCCCCTGGTAGGCCAGTGTAGATAGCAGGTATCTGTCAGAAATGACAACTTTCCCATCCCCCAGAGACTTCTCCATGGAACTCATGTGAGATACCCTGTCAGCCATGAACTTGTAGAACATGAGAAATCCGTTCATGGCATCCTCATGGCTTGGATGCCTGAGACTCTGATCCTGAGGTTCATGTGTGAGAACCACATTCCATCCCCTGTCTTCCAGATACTTCCTGAGCAATGATGATATGGTGCTCTTCCCCGATCCGTCGATTCCCTCGAAAGCTATGAACAACGCCAAAGCATGGGCAATGGACTAATAATTATTCTCAGGCAGGGGAAAATAGAAATGTTATCAATCTCCCAGGGGAATACCCATGGAACATTATGGTTGGCAGCAAGAGCATGGGTTTCAACACCAGGGCAGTCAAAATGGGAGAATGCAGGGATTCCAGGTACGGAAACGTAACAACGCCTATATTCGAGAATTCCACTTTTCTGGGACCGAATCCGGACTCCCACGCAATGCGGGACAACACCAGTGGAAAACCTTTTCTTTACACAAGATGGGGAAACCCGACCCTGCAGTTCATGGAAGAAAAATATGCGGCACTGGAGGGGGCGGAGAGGTCTATCTCATTCTCATCAGGCATGAGCGCAATCTCGGCCGCCGTTTTGTCCGTGTCGGGGAAAGGCTCAAGGATAATCTCTGTATCTGACCTGTACGGGCAAACATACCTCTTCTTCAAGAACACACTGGAACGGTTTGGCATCCATGCGGACATGATCCCCCTGGACAGGCTGAATGACCTGGACCAGTTACCTGAAGGAACTTCGGCCGTATACACAGAGTCCGTGGTCAACCCCACAATGGGGATAAGCGATCTGGCGCGCATAGGAAAGCTGTGCACTGCGTCCGGGGTGCCACTCATCGTTGATGCAACATTCTGCTCACCCTACAACCAGACGCCCCTTGACTTCGGTGCCTCCATAGTTGTGCACAGTGCGACCAAGTACATTTCCGGTCACACTGACGTCATCTTCGGGCTTGCTGCCACCTCTGAGCGTTTTTATCGCGGGCTTGTTGACATGCGCAAGACCTTCGGTTTTGTGCCCGATCCAATCCAGACTTTTCTTGCTGCCCGCGGCATAAAGACACTGGGGCTAAGGATGATGCAGCACAACAGGAATGCCATGGAACTCGCCAGGCTGCTGTCGGAGGAAAGGAAGGTCGCGTCGGTCTTCTACCCCGGGCTCACCGGATTCAGGTACCATCCCATCGCAAAACGCGTACTCAGGGGATACGGAGGCATGCTGTCATTTGAATTCGAAGGCGGAGAGAAGGCAGCGAGGAAATTCATGAGCCTTCTGAAGATACCGGAAGTTGCACCCAGCCTGGGTGGCGTGGAAAGTCTCATCACGCTTCCTATCGACACCACCCATGCGTCACTGACCAGCGAAGAGCGGAAATCCATAGGCATAAGCGATGGTCTCATCAGGTTCTCTGCAGGAATTGAGGATACCCAGGACCTGGTGGAGGACTTCAAGTCTGCGCTCTCCTCAATATGAACCAGAGAATGGTCAGAAAAGGGGGTAAGCGCCGGTCAGCGGGTCCAGCTTCGGGGACTCGTCTGGCCCTATTCCCAGGCAGGTAAGTGTGCCGGGTGGAATCTGGGTAAGCCCGGCGTCGGTTATGGTTTCGGTCAGAAACCCTTCAGAATCAGCCTTTCTCTTGAGCTCAAGCAATTCCCGGTCATCAGACACCCTTATCACTATCTTCTTCTGGCCCTGCCCCATCCATTCGCGGAAAATCTTCTTGCGCTCCCTTGAGGCCCTCATGGCGCACGCAACTGCTGCGTGCGCAACCTGTGCCGCCATTTTACCCTTTCCAATGTCTATGTCCTTCCTCACTGCTATGACCATCTTCACCTCCGCTACCATGGTACATCCTTCCCCCTCATCCTGAAACCTATGATGTTTACTGCACGGTGCATGGGAGGCGTGATCAGTATGACAGTGAACAGTCCCACCAGGTTGCCGTAAACTGCCATGGAAAATTGCGTGAAGAAAACTGTAATTATGAGCAGCATGAAGAGTATGAATGGAAGCTGGTCAAGCAAAGACGCATTTGCCCCGCTTTCCAGGCCAATTCTTCGCTTGAGGAATGACCCGATTGCGTCACCACTGAGGGAAGAAACGCCCATGACAAGAACCAGGGCAAAGGCTGAGGCGAATCCGCTGCCATAGGGTACCATGGGTGAACCAAGCAGGAGGTTTGAAATGTAAATAATGATCCCTGCAACAGACGCCAGTAATGATCCTCCAATGAAACCGCTCCAGGTTTTCCCCTTCCCCAGTATCCGCCTTCCATCAGGAAAATTTCTTCCGAAATCCATGGGGGCATGTCCGCCCGTTATCACTGCAAGAGGATTTGCGGCGTAAGCCGGGAGCGTGAGGACAAAGGCCTGCACGATCTCAAAAGGAATGTTACCCATACATCTCCACGGCCTTGAGTATATCGGCCTTGGTGAGGATTCCCTTCAGTTCTCCTCTGACAGTGATCAGCACTGCATTGTGGAACTTGAGGAGCGGATAAATCATTGAGATGGGACTGGAACCGTCCACTATGGGAAGCGGAGCAACCATAATGTTCGAGGTAACGAGCTTCTTCAGGGAATCAAGGGTCGAACCGCCAATGAGCAGATCGTTGATGACATTTTCAGTTACGGTACCCACCACTCTCCCGTCTGGAGACACAACGGGAAGCTGTGAAAACCCGTTCTCCCTCATAGTGTTGAGAACCTTGACAACGGAATCGCTTGGCCGGCATAGCAGAAGACTCCTTGACATGACAGTTTCTGCTCTTATGTCAATATGCTCCGCCCTCAAACTAGACTTGCTCAGGTACTCGTAAATCTTCTTGACCTTGTCGTAGGTTGGATTGAGTCCACCCCGCTCCAGTCTTGCAATATAGGACTGGCTCACACCGCTTACTGCTGCCAGCTCTTTCTGGCTGATTCCGAGGTTCTTGCGCATCTTGCGGAGCTCTTCAATGGTGGGGAACATTTTGCATGATGGGATTTCATTGGGATATATGGCTATTGCCCTGAAACCTCCTGCAGGTTTCATCTCATCCAGCTCCCGTTATTGATGGAAGGTTTTTTCTCAGGAGCGTTATTGGGCTTTCTTAAGCAACCTGCATACGGAATGAAAAGCACCTGCAAACTATGGATCGCATGTTTGAAGCACAGTTCACCAATAATGACTCACCACCGACGGATCAACCCACGATTCTTCAGAGACTGGGAATACCAATTCAGGATCACAAAGCTCTGCCGGGTTCTTTGAATTCAGCCACTCAATTTGGGGCATGGGGAAGCCGGAATACTGTGCAACATAAGGAAAGCGTCGTTTCACGGCGTATTACAGTATCCTCAGGCTCCTGAAGGAGAATGGGATCAGCGGCCGGGTGAGCAAGAAGGACGCGATCCTCCCGCATTCAAAGACATGTAAGGTATATGATGGCAGGAGATCCATCTAGACGGAGATACCCAAGAAAGTTCTGGACCTTGCGGAACTGCTGGGCATGGAACCGGAACCGTTCCCCAAAAGGGTTCCGACTTAATTTCCTTTCCGTATGCCTCAGCTATTGTGGCGGTTCAGGCGCTGTGTGATGATAAGTCACATGATCTGAATCCGCCGGAAGGAAAAAATGTTCGGAATATTTTTGCTGCGCCGATCTCGAGAATAAAATTTGTAAATACTTATATGAGTAGAAAATAGGGGACATGCATGACCCTGATCGAGCAGATGAAGCAGAACCCAATATTTTGGGCTCCAGTACTCTCTGTTGTTGTATCAATTCCAGTAATTTATCTTGTATTCTACATCGTGTATTACGTTTCAGGAACCTACCTCATTGTGCTTATCGCGATCCCGGTGGTGGTTTTCGCGATCATGCATTACCTGGGACTATACGGAATCAAAAAGAGAGTGATTCACGGGTTTTTCATATTCATAGTTCTCTCAATTGCGGTTGTGCTCAGCACCACCCAGATATTATACAGCTATGACGGGCAATTCAACGGCATCCAGCTGGGCAACGGAACTTCAGTGGATGCGTCTATTACGCCGTATTCTGGCATTCACCCATCCTACAATTTTTCATTCGATGTCCACAACAACATTTCGTTCTCACATTATGGGCTCAATATCTCATCTCTGACGTCAAAGTCATTTTCCACCATATCGGTAAACCAGACGATGATGCATTCGGCCAATCTGAGTGCTTCCAACAGGCTGATTTACTATTCATCGCCACCACTCCCGCAGGGAGTGTATGAATTCACTTTCTATGTCAACAACAGGAGCAATGTCAACGACACATTCACAGGAACTGGGCCTATAACGGGCATAAACAGCCTTCTGGAGATTCAGTTTCTCTCACTGTTCATATCCTACATGATATTGTTCAATCTGGTATTCATAACGGGCACTTTCATAGCAAAAAGCATTGAGAACAGCCGGGCCAGGGCTCGTCTCCCCCCGAGGACCAGGACACCTTAATCTATATATATCCAGCATAAATATTTAGCATTATGGAGAGCAAAGTCAGAAAGATCCAGCTTACCGGAGGGTCCACCTATATCGTGTCTCTACCCTCTCAGTGGATTTCCAGGAATTCACTGGGAAAGGGAAGCGAGGTTCTTGTAACGGAGGATGGCGAAGCAGTCACTGTCCTGCCTTCAGGCCTGAAACATGATGTGGTAAAGAGAATCGGTGTATCTGCAGACATCACCATGAGCAAGCTCACCAGATCACTTATCGCAGTCTATATAGGAAACTTCGACACACTGATTGTCTCATCGGCTGGTCACATGTCAGAAAGTGTCAGAAACACTGTCAAGCAGTTTGCAAAGCAGGTTATGGGGGTGGAAATATTCGAGGAATCATCCAGCCAGATGGTTCTGCAGAATGTTCTGGACTCATCTTCATTCCCATTCCCCAAGGCTACCAGGAGGATGTCCCTGAATGTGGAATCCATGCTGCGGGACGTAATCAAGGGCATAAGGGAACGCGATATGGTACTTCTGCGAAATGTCATCCCCAGGGACGACGATATTGACAGATACCAGTGGTACATATTCAGGGAAACTTTCAGGGGAAGGGACAGTGGAAAGGAAAACACCTACTATCTCCTGCTGTCAAGGATAATGGAGAGGATAGCAGACCACTCAGTGAACATATGCAGGATGCTCACCGAGGAGGATACCGATCTGGATATGCTCTCCAACGTTGCTCTGAGTATAATGGAAAGTTCGGTCAGGACAGTCTCAGACGCAATAAGTGCCTTCTACAGCGGCCAGTTTGACATACTCAATGACATCATTGACAGAAAAATCCAGATAGCCAGGGAGAGGGAACAGGCTTCCACCATGATCGGCAAGACCCCGAAGCTTTCGCTGCTGCACAGGGTGCTGGAAGAGATGATACGGATAGGATATTACGGCACAGACATAGCAGAGCTTGCCATGGACAGATACGTGTCCATCCGTGAAGAGATAGAGATTTGACTGGCCTGTTTTCAGGCCGGCTGGTCCATTACGGGCCTGTTCTCCTCTCCCTTGACCCTCGCAACGGTATATGTGCTGTCATGATTGAATAACATGTACGATCGATTCCGAATTGCCCTCCGGATGAACGCTTTCTTGAACCTCAGGGTATCAAGTGGATAGTGATCGATTGCCGTTATGAATGTGGGGCGAAGGTTAAATGAAGTGGGGAAGAGGTCTCCGGGGCATATGATCTCTCCGGAACTGCCCTTTATGATAATGGCCTCATGGCCGGAAGTGTGTCCGCCGGTTCTTATGATTTCAATGAATCCCTTGAGGCGGGAGTTGCCATGTATCTGCCTCACCAGACCTGAAAAACCCCAAGGCATCCTGTAACTCACCCTGCTCAGATCATCAGGGTTTTCCATGTTGTAAACCTCATCATCCTGGCTGATTACCAGTGATCGGGAAAAGGCAGGATCGTTTGAGAATGCGCCACCGGAGTGGTCGAAGTGAAGGTGAGTGTGGATGACCATGTCTATGCCTTTTCCGCCCGTCACGTCCATGAGCTTCCTATGGA
Source organism: Thermoplasmata archaeon (assembly GCA_021802055.1). Taxonomy (GTDB): domain Archaea; phylum Thermoplasmatota; class Thermoplasmata; order Thermoplasmatales; family Thermoplasmataceae; genus JAKAFX01. Next base: position 4,233 of record JAKAAY010000012.1, on the reverse strand, counting down.
ATCCGGGGACCTGTTCCACCTCAAACAGTGATGCAAACTTCTCATCGTATCCAATCCCCACTCCAGAATCGATCATGACAAAGTATCCGTTCTTTTCAATCACGGCAACCATGGCCGACATGCTGATCCTCTGGTTGGGATTCAGCTTCGCAACCCTTGACCACACGGGAATCGGAACGATGCCAAATGCCGCTCCAGGGTCCAGCGAGAAATTGCCTTCATGAAGGACATGTAACCTGAGACCACCCAGATCAATTGTTTCTTCCATGGGCTCCTCCCACCTCCTTTCCTATGCTGCCTATAAGTGTTACAACTCCAAAGTCCTCCAGGTTGCTCACGTCTCCCACAGGTTCCCCGAGAAAAGAACTTTTCACGATTCTACGCATTATCTTTCCGTTCCTTGTTTTGGGAAGCGCTGGAAGGTGTATGGTGAAGCTGGGAGCAAAGGACTTGCCCAGCTTTGACTCAACAGACTTCCGGATTGCACCGCGGGTTTCTTCTGAATCTGAACCCGTATAGAATATGGCGAGAGATTCGCCCCTGATTTCATCAGGTATCCCAACTGCAGCGGATTCCACCACACCCTGAACTGCGTTCACGATGTCTTCGACCTCATTGGGCCCAAGTCTCTTGCCAGCCACCTTGATCACGTCGTCTGATCTTCCATAAAGGAAGAAATAACCTTCAGCATCCATCTCAGCCCAGTCACCCTGGGACCATGCAGTCCCGAACCTGGACCAGTAGGTTTCAAAGTACTTTTCAGGCTGCTTCCATATGCCCCTGGTCATGGAAGGGCACTGTCCCTTCGCAACCAGATGCCCTATCTGTCCTGTAACATCCCTGCCCTCGTCATCAAAGACCGAGACATGCATGCCGAGGCCACGGTAAAGACATCTGGGCTTGAGTGGAATTGCAGGCGTGGATGCCAGGAAGCATCCAATGATGTCCGTGCCGCCGGATATGTTGCAGATCGGTGTCCGGCCTCCTCCAATATTTTGAAAGAGGTGCATCCAGCTGTCAGTATCCCATGGTTCACCCGTGGAGCCGAAGACTCTCACTCCCGGCATGGCATCTCCAATGCCCTTCGACTTCAGCATCCTGATCAGCGTTGGTGAGAGGCCGAGAACGCTCACCCCGTTTTCCTCCACGAGCCTGTAAATCCTATGGTCGTCGGGAAAGTCCACCGCTCCACTGTACAGGAATATGGTCCCTCCAAGGGAGTTGGTGCCTATGATGCTCCATGCCCCCATCATCCAGCCCAGGTCGGATATCCAGAACATGGTGTCGCTGGACCGCAGATCCATGTAGTACTTTACCTCCTTCACAATGTTGATGAAACTGCCTCCATGCACATGCACCGTTCCTTTTGGCCTGCCGGTCGTTCCGGAGGTGTAGAGCATGATGGCAGGATCCTCGCTGTTCATTGGAACGGACTGCACATACTTCCCCTCAGCAATCAACTGTTTCATGCTGAGTATTCCGTCTGAATGACCATCAACGCCTGCCATTATGATTTTCAGGTCTGGAATACTGGCCAGCGGGTCCGACTGCATTATCCTCCTGCCCCTTCTGGTGTATTCGTGGCAGGTGAAAATGTATCTTGCGCCAGCATCCTTCAGCCTTGACTCAACTGCCTCCCGGCCATAACCTGAGAAAATGGGGACAGCAACGGCACCGATCCTCAGGATGGAGTAGAGTGCCACTACGCCTTCCACTGTGGGCGGCAGGTATATGCCGATCCTGTCGCCCCTGCCAACCCCAATTGAAGAAAGCGATCCTGCAAGCCGCCCGACCATTCCGTCAAGTTCCCCATAGGTGATCTGGGTTCTCACCCCTTCCTCGTCTTCAAACTTTATGGCATACCTGTCCCGCGTTTCCGGGGCAAGGGCATATCTCTCTACTGCATTTCTCACTATATTTATGAGTCCGCCCTGGTACCAGGCATAGGTACCGTTACTGTCCGGTCCGTCGAGGACTTTGCTGAATCCTCTGTAAAATGTAATATCACAGTCTGAAATTACCTCTCTCCAGAAATCCTCGCTGTGCGCGTCAGCCCACTGATAAAGCTCATGGATCGTTTTGAACCCTCTCCTCACAGCGAATCTCATCAGGTTGGTGTCTGCAACCTGCTCCTGATCAGGCACGTAGACAAAGTCTCCATCCATATTCTGTGTATGGAAGGGAGCATACAATACTTTTCACATGCATCGAAAAACAGCCTTATTCTATAGATTTTTATTAGTTTGTCGCAATGTGCGCCACAAATAAAATTTATATAGTTCTAACAGGTATAGGCTTCAGGTGACTATGAATTCGAAACGTATTGCAATAGCGTTAGTCATCGTTGTCTCGGCGTTGATGATCACGTCGTCTCTGGCCTTTTTCCCCATTGGGGCAGGCAACCAGGGAAACGCGAAAACCGCGCCATCTTCATTATCGACAGCGGTGTCAGCATCTCAAGCAAAGAGTGTGAGTCCGGTTAGCTCTACTGCGGCCGGCGGGTCTTATGCGAACCAGGCTGCTTCCAACAGCAGGGCCGCACATGTACTTTCTCTGCTGAAACAGGATCATGTACCCATGAAGTACGTGTACCTGCCCAACTTCGCAGCTCAGAGCCTTGAAAGCACACTGGGTTCCCATAACTCCCCCGGATATCTTGTTGCACCTGCACCCATGGGTGTGGCCGACTATGGTATCATGAACACGTCCAAGGGACCGGTTGCTTATAACTACTCTACGTCCAGTTTCAAGGCGGTCGTTAACATAACGAGCCTTCAGGTTCTTAATGCCATCAACGACGGACCCCACGAAGTGACATTCCAGCTCAACGCAATCCTGAATGGAGTGACCATACAGGGGACGCCTGGGTACCAGTTCTGGAACCAGAATGTACTGTTTTACACGCCAAGGGTGGGACAGTTGACCTTCCTTGACAATGTGTGGAACTTCTCCAGTCCAGCTGGTTCTCTCCTCCCGGGAAGTATTATATCCGGCTCAGGCACACCTGTGTATCCTGTTTACTACTACTCAGTTGGACCAACCATACCAGTTGCCCCGACAGGGTTCACTGTAACGCTTTACCTCAACACCACAACGGTGAACGGCAATGATGTTACCTTCTTCAACTACTCCTTGGAGACCGGCGGTCACTACATGAGCGGATCATACGATGAGGTCGTCTACAACTCGGTCGGCGGGCAGCCATCCACATACACCGCGCCTGCAGCATCATACGTTGTCAACGGCAGCGCGGTATCTGACCTGGGATTCATCCCAATGGATGCCGAGATCATGGTCGGCGGCCCAGGTGGCGGATCTACTGCTACCATTGCAAACATCAGTGGTTACATGCAGTTGCAGTGGCTCAACGGAACCAAGTACCAGAACCCCAAGTCTGCATACGACTTTGGATCTGAGACCGGAGAAACCTCTTCCGGAGTGGCAGTTTCATCCACATCCGTTGGAACTGCAAACTTGGAAACCGGACCATCAATACTCTATCAGCTATGGCAGGGTTCATCGCCAACGCCAAGCAAACACTACTCAGGCACAGTATCCCCGGCCAATGCATTCCTGCTGGTGAGCGACAACAGCACATCCTTTGACAACACAACCGCGCAGTGGGCACCCACCTTCTACGGAACTGGAAGCTACAGCTTCACGCTCAACGGGCCATGGCACGTGAACAGGACATTTGCCAATGTCCCTGGCGTGTACAGGGGAAGCCTGGCACTGAGCGGATATGATCCGGTGTGGAACCTGTCCCTGTCGTCGTCCAAGCTTTCTACTGCTATGACAAAGAACTCAGCCACTGGCGTCTACACCCCGCTATATGCGTACACAAATGCCGAAGCTGGGAATCTATTCTCGTCCGGCACCTCCCTTATCAATACCAGTGCCTCCGGCATATCATCTGCCAACAACCTGCTTCCGGAGTTCGGCGCAGTGAATGATTACACGTTCCCCGCGTTTGCCGGAATCAACCTGTTCCGGGTGAGCGGCGTGAAGATCGCGGGCGAAAATAACGCATTTGCCGTCCAGTATTCCGGGATATGGGCACTGTATGTTTCGTTCTTTGGGCTGCCAACAACGAACCAGCTTGGTGTGTGGATAGTGAACTCAACAGGCATTACCATAGCCAACAACGCGTTCGGCGGCTGGCTGAACGGGCCTGACGTAACTGCGTCATTCCCAACGGCGGGTAGCGTCATACTCTGGAATGTCGGGACTTCC
>JAKAAY010000034.1 GCA_021802055.1 Thermoplasmata archaeon | reverse complement strand
GAACCGAGTGGATTCCCTGTGTGTTGAAGGTCAGCAGGATCAGTCCATCGACACCCCAAATCTCTTCATGAGCCTGCACTTTAGGGCGTCGTTGAACAGAAACGATACAAAGGCGAAATAGGCCACGATTATTGCCACGTACATGACCGGAATCGGCTTCATGCCTGGAATCCCCACTGTAACCATGACTCCCACAATGACCATGTCTGCCAGAATTGCGGTTATTAGCGTAGAACTGGGTCTTGACTTGTAAAATCGCTCCCGTTCACGCACAATGAGCACGGTGAACATGCCCAGAAAGAAAAGTGACGCAAATATGAAGGTCTGAAGCTCTCCCTGCTTGGTTCCAAGGCCGAGAAATCCCAATCCCATATAGAACAAGATGAAAAGTTCGATTATGGTAAGTATCCCCAGGGATACGCTTACCTTTGCAAGGGCAGACACGTCCCACCTTTCTGGTCTCCTTGACCATCTAACGTTGTCTGTGGCCAGAGAAAGAGTGACGAAATCGATTACGAAGAGCAGGAGGATGATATCCAGGGCAGATACCACGTACAGTCCCGTTAAGAGGAGCGCTAGAGCAGTAAATACTGCCACCTGAAACGTTTTTACTATCTTGTTCAGGACCCATGTCACTATCCTCTGGTAGATCTTCCTTCCCTCCTGTACCAGGGTGACTATGTTGGACAGGCCCTCTCCCGTGAGCACAACGCTTGCTGCCCCTTTGGCAACGTCAGTTGCAGTGCTCACCGCGATGCCCACTTCAGCCTGCCTCAAGGCGGGAGCGTCGTTTACTCCGTCTCCCGTCATTCCAGTCACGTTGCCGCTGGCCTGCAGGCTCCTGACTATGACGTACTTGTCCTCGGGGTAGACCCCCGCAAACCCGTCCTGGGTCTGTGCAATCTCACCTGCCTTCTGCTGCTCTTTCTCGAGCACTGCCCTAAGGTCAGAGGCGTTCACCACATTGTTTCCCAGCCCAACTTCTCCGGCAATTTCCCTGGCTATGGGCAGAGCATCGCCTGTAAGTATCTTGGTGGAGACTCCCAGATCAGCAAGTTCGCGGACAAGTTCCCTGGAATCGGGCCTGGGCGCGTCATAAAGAGCCACAATTCCGCATGGTTCAAGCTTACCATTACGTGATGATGCAACAGCCAGCGTCCTGTATCCCTTTGTGGCATATTCCTCCATGCTTTCTGCTGCTGCCCTGGACAGCTGCATGCCGCCGCAAATCTCCAGTATGGTGTCCACAGCTCCCTTAGTAACTGTGAACCTGCCTTCTTTGTCAGATACATCAGCTTCTGTTCTCCTGTTCTTCGGATTGAACGGCAGGAATCGTTCCTTCCTGTAAGCACTCAGATTGATGCCTTTATTCCTTGACGCAGCTATGAATGCTGAATCTATGGGATCCTGATTGGCCTCCTCAGAGGCGAGAGCGCCATAAGTGATGATGTCGTTTTCCGTGTATCTTCCGAAAGGGACAGTCGAGGTAAGGGTAAGCCTGTTCGCTGTTATTGTGCCGGTTTTATCCGCGCACAGAATGTTCATTGAGGCGGCATCTTCAGAAGCACTGAGCCTTGTTACCAGAACGCCTTTTCTTGCAAGTTCATTTGATCCCGAAGCCATGCTCACCGTGAACATTGCCGGAAGACTCACAGGAATTGCAAACACTATGAGCACCAGCGCAAGAGGGATCACAGGGAGAAGGCTCTGGCTGTCCAGGTATGTGAGCAGAAACATCATCGCAATGAGAGCCCCCACCATAGCAACGAGCCATTTCACAATGGAAGTCGTCACCTCCTCCATATGAAGCCTGGGACGTGACGTCTGCAGAAGCTTGGTGGTCTGCCCGAAATATGTGTTTGTACCGGTAGCCGCCACCACTGCATTGTTTTCGCCCGATCTCACTACGGAACCTGAAAAGAGGGTTTCCCCCTTGGATCTGGAAACCGGGAGCGATTCTCCGGTGAGCGCGGACTGATCAACCTCGAGAATGCCGCTGTCAAGGATCAGCAGATCTGCCGGTACAAAGTCACCTGCACGCACCCGCACGATATCCCCGGGGACAAGCATTTTTGCCTGCATGGATTTCCAGGCTCCGTTTCTCAGCACCCTGGCAATTACCTGCAGACGCTGGCTGAGAGATTCCACCGTGCTGGAAGCTTTCTCCTCCTGTGCAGTTCCGATTGCCGCGTTTACAAGCAGGAGAGCCGCTATGACATATACGTCGAAATAAGATCCTATGATGTAGGAAAAAAACATCGTGAATTCCAGTGCCCATGCGGTCAGCCCCCAGAATTTCTTTCCGAACCTGACAACCGCATGCTCCTTGATCTCGGGGACTTCATTCAATCCGTTGATTCTGATCCTGTACTGGGCCTCACTGTCAGACAGACCTTCCGAAGGGTTCGTACGAAGGGCTGAAATGGCCTCCTCCAGGTTCATCCCCTTGAAGTCTTCCAACCTGAGCGGGGCTTCCGCGTCCTGAGAATCTAACTTAGCCAAGACTATCACTTGCCGGGATTGATCTGTCTTTTTCCTTCCGTGACAGCATCTGTCCCATAAGCGTAGAAAGACTGCACTTATAAATCAATATACGCTATTGTTGTGTCCCCGGCTGATAGCACCATTCATACTAAATGGTGGAAGCAATGTTCTTTTCCCGCTATAGACTGGCCCCAGAGGCGGCATCAGGAACAGCATTGAGCACCTTGAACTGGTGTATGAGGAAGACATGGACAGCCTGGATGATAATCTGGTAGTCTCCTCACAGCCTAATTTTCTCCCACAGTCTTATACTGGTGGCTTCTACGAGAACAGGCTGGGCAGGGAGTGGCCGAGAAGTAACAACCAGTTCAGGCCCATCCTGGACACAGGCAAACCTCTTGCATTTGGGTCTGATTGCATGCCCTTTTGACCGGAATTAGATACCTCTGAAGCCGTCCACCGCGAATCTTCAACGCAGAGGATCTCGTTTGAGGAGGCAGCGAGATTGCCGATCCGAGGCGGGATATCACAACTTCATCCGGTTCAGTGGTCTGCTTTGCTCGCCCACTGCCTCTATGAAGCTCTTACTACTCCGGATGGGCGCTGCTTTTCACACCGTCTGGACTCTCCTTTGCAAGCTCTTCAAGGCTCTTTCCCTTCGCTTCAGCTATGGTGAGCTGAATTAGGGCAATGGATGCTATTGCTATGGCTGCATATATGAAAATCACCTTTCCAAGCCCAATGGATAAGAGCAGCTGAGGGAATGAAGCAATTGCAAGACCGTAAATCAGCCGGTCTATGAAGACGTTCAGTCCCTGTGCAGTTGCCCTCACCTTGGTTGCAATAAGCTCCGGTACCACCATGGCCCCGCCTATCACTGTTGCTGGGCCCATGGCCGAGAAGAAGTAGTTGAACAGGTAGAATGTGAATCCAAGTTCCGCCGCAGTGCCAATGAGGGTGGCCGCAGAGCCCGGTGACCCACCTATGCCGAATATGCCAGGATAGAGAAGCAGGAGCGAATATAACAGAAGAGCGATGAAGACCCCGATGTATCCGTAGGTTACCAGCTTCTTCCTGCCCAACCTGTCGAGCAGGTATACAGACACCAGCGTTCCGGGAAGACCCGCAAAGAAAATGGCAGCATACGTGAAGGCAACGGGGGAAAGCCCCAGGTTCTGTGCAATTGTGATTGGACCGTAAAATGTGAATGTGCTGGAATACGCATCGTAGAGCACCCATAGAGCTGAGCCGGCTATTATAACGGGAAGAGACTTAACGAACCTTGTTGAGTAACCTACCTTGTCCCGGCCCATGTTTTCTGGAATGTCAGGCCTGAAGTTGCCGTCCAGGCTCGAGGATGCCTCGCCCTTAACCCTGGTCGAATACCTGTATGTTTCGGGGATCTTCCTGCGGTAATATATTACAAATAAAGAGGGGACAGCGCCGAATCCAAGCACGACTCTCCAGGCAAGATCCGATGCGAAGAACCCGAATGAAACCTGATCCACGAAGGCGGACAGGGCTGCACCGAACAGGTACATGACAGAGAAGGATATTGCCATGAGCTTCCCCCTGTTCCCTCTGCTGGAATTCTCTGCCATTATCACGGGAGACATTACAAAGTCTCCACCTATGCCGAAGCCCATGACGAGCCTGGCCAGGAAAAACCCGCTGAACCCAGTCACAAAAAACTGCGCAAGTGCCCCGATAAATATCAGCAGGAGATCTATGCCGTATGCAGGCTTCCTTCCTATCTTGTCTGCAATGAGACCAAAAAGAATGGCTCCCGCGGCGGCCCCAAAGTATGTGGAGCCCGTTATGAATGATATCTGGAGTTCGGATAAGCCAAGAAAACCCACTATTGGATAGAAAACCAGGGAGATTGCATATAGATTGTAGGAATCAGAGAACACCCCGATTCCGGATACAATTATGCTCTTGAACTGAAATGGCCGGACTGCGCTGCCATCATCGCTTGGTTCCATGGAGGCAAATCGCGAAGTCAGTATAAAACATTTGAGTAAATACCAACAATTGAGTAATTAGATGCCTCAATCCCTATTCAAGCTTTTCCAGTTTCTTCTTCATCTCCCTGAGTTCTTCCTGGATCTGCTTGTTAAGAGGATTATGCTTTGCCTTCTCCTCAAGCTCCTGGATCTTCAGTTCAATGCTCTTCTTCTTCCTGCTCAAGTCTCTCTTGCTGAGGCCCATTATCTCCATTGCAAAACGGGAACGGGACTAAAATGGTTTCCATCGGGGTGTTATGCTATTATAAGACTCTGCAATTTAGTTTTATGGAACTGGAGGAAATCATCGCCGGCCAGATTGCCATGTCGGAAAATCCGGGGGATACTATCCGGAAATGGAGAGAAGAATTCAAGGTCTCACCGTCTGAACTGGCCAGGCAGCTCAAAGTCACTCCATCGGTCGTGAGTGATTATGAATCCGGGAGGAGAAAGTCACCCGGCACCTTTGCAGTGCGTAAGATAGTGCTGGCCCTCATTGAGATAGACAGGAAGAGGGGCAGCCCTGTATCAAGAAAGTTCAACAGCGGAGTTCCACCCAGTGCACTCATTGACATCAAGGACTATGATCATGATATCAAGCTTGAACGGGTCATAAAGGCCATAAACGGGATCAACGTCTCTTCGCCCTCCATTGACAGGTACATCAGGGGATACACCATAGTCAATGGAGTACAGGTCGCCCTGACTTTCTCTTACTCGGAATATGGCAAGCTTTATGGCTGGTCGAGCCAGAGAGTCATATTCTTCACCGAGGTCACTCTTGGCAGGAGCCCCATGATAGCCATCAGGGCGCATCCACTTAAGCCTGCAGCCGTGGTATACATCAAGCCGGGCAAAATCGATCCTCTGGCACTTAAAATCTCGGAGCTTGAAAACATCCCCCTCATTGTGACAGAGTCTGGCGCAGACGAGATCGTGGGAGCAATGTCTTCACTGAGGTAGTATCCTGTCAAGAAACCACTCGCTTGAAAAGGGCATGATGTCTTCCGGCTCCTGACCCATGCATACGTAAAGTATTGGCTTTTTTATCTCTGCCGCCATTGTAATCATGGAGCCGCCCTTTGCATCGGTGTCAAGTTTCGTGACTATTATGGAGTCGAAGGACACCTGCTCCATGAATGTCTTGGCCTGGTTTATGGCATCCTGGCCTGCCATTGCATCTATAACTGCAACGGTGTGATCCGGCTTTGAGACCCTCCTTATCTTCTTCATTTCCTCTATGAGGTTCTTATTGGTCTGCATCCTTCCTGCGGTATCGATGAGCACATAGTCCAGTTTTCTCGCAACGGCATGGTTTATTGCGTCGAAAGCCACAGCCGACGGATCGCTGCCATGCTGGTGCTTTATCACGGTGATTCCCAACCTTTCCCCCCAGATGGAGATCTGATCAATTGCCCCTGCCCTGAACGTGTCGGATGCAGCGATTACGACCCGCTTTCCCTTATCCTTTAGCAGCTTTGCCACCTTCGCAATGGTTGTAGTCTTTCCAGTGCCATTGATACCCAGGAAAAGAATGATGTACGGTCTCTTGTCAACAGCAGTTATATCCGTGGCTGCTTTCTGGACCTCAAAAATTTCAGAAATGGCGTTTCTTAGTATTCCAGCGTAATCGCCTGGCGATAATTTCCTTGATCTGCCTTCGAGCGCCGGCTGCATCCTTCTCCACACTTCTTCTGCGGTTTCCACCGACGCATCAGACTCAACCAGGCTCTCTATGATCTTTTCTTCAAGTGCCTGCTTTGTGAGCTTTATTTCCCTGTCAGATTTGGGTATGCCGCCGAACCTCTTCTTCAGGTTGTCAAACATGGTTCCTATGAACCCTGTTGTGGCGATTTCTGAAGTACGGTGAGGATTGTCTCGTATCTGGTCTCTGCTTCCTTTCTTCTGGCCTCAAGCGTTGTAAGGGATGTTCTCATGTCTTCCACATTGGCTTCAAGCGCTTTCTGCACGTTTTCAGCAGAATCGGTTTTGAACAGGTCTGATCCTATGGGAGAAAGAAGGTTGTTCATGTCCTCAACCTTGACTTTCATGTAAATTCCTGAGCCGATGGTCATCCTGGTGTCGTTGGACACAATGGATTCCCTGTCCCTCAGCACGGTCAGGGTTGTGGTTACCTCTTCCATGGCTCTGGCGATCCGGTCTATCTGTGAGTTCAGTGAGGCCAGTAGGTTTCTGAGGTATTCAGCTTCATTTACCAGACTTTCCCTTGCTTCCTGTTCCATCCTTATTACCCGAAAAAAGCCTCTTGCTTTCCCTGAGTGCTTCCAGTACTGGCATCGGCTCACCTGATAAATAGCTTATGAGTGCCCCCCCACCGGTTGATGCATGGGTGAAGGAATGAAGCAGACCCAGGTTCTCCAGCGCATTGAGTGTATGTCCGCCGCCCGCTATTTTCAGCCCATCCAGAGAAGAAATGGCTTCCATTATCTTCTTTGTTCCTGCAGAATACTCCTCTATCTCATACATGCCCATGGGGCCGTTGAGGAAAACTGATTTGGCTTTTTCTATCTCCTGGATGTATTTCACGATGGTATCCACCCCTATATCGGCCATTATCTCATCATCCGGGACCCTGTCGCCCACCGCCATTCTTTCAGATGAAGGATTGAGGATGCAGTCCTCCGGGACAAGGATCTTTTCGCGGTATTTCTTCAACAGTTCCCTGCAGATGCCAATGAGTTCTTCCCAGTTCTTGTTATTCTTAATTATGAAATCACGGTTCTTCTTGCCTATATCTACACCGTCTGCCATGAGGAACGCGTTGCCCACGACGCCGCCTGTCATGATCCTGTCAACCGTTCCTGTCTCCAGGAAATTTTTGGCCACGCTTATGGACTCGTTAATTTTGGCACCAGCCAGAACAGCCAGTTTCGGCCTTGCAGTATGGTCTTTCATGAATGCATCGAGAGCCTCTACCTCCTTTTCTATGAGCTTTCCTGCGATGTTTGGAACAATCCTGTGGAATCCCACAAGCGAGGTTTGTGCCCTGTGAATGGCAGGGAATGCATCGTTGACAAAATAATCCATGAGGGGGGTCAGATTCCTAACGATGTGACTCCTCTCCATTTCTTCGATGTCCGAAGGATCGATATTGATCTCCTCGCTGTAGAACCTGGTGTTTTCCAGCATCATGATATCCCCATCCTTCATCTCAGATACCCGCCGTTCCACCTCTGACCCGAATAGACTGTCCACGAACTGCACCCTTCTTCCGGAGAGGCGTTGAAGGTAAACGGCGTGATGCTTCAGGGAAGTGAAGTCATCCTTCCCCGGCCTGCTCTGATGTGCAAGAATTACAACCTTTGATCTGTAAAGTGCGGAAAGTGTCTCCAGATGAGCCAGGAATCTGGTGGATCCAGTGATTTCAAGTGTTATTGGGTTTATGGGAGAGTTCAGGTCTAGTCTCAGAAAAATCGTCTTGCCCGTGAGATCGAACGAATCCATGGTAAAGAAATCCAGAGAAGGCTTTTTCATTGCATTGGGATAGTGTGCCCGTATTTGTTAGTTTTTTCACGAATTTACGCTTGAACTTTCCCATTAGGGACGTGGGAAGTTGAATGGAAGAAATTTCTGGATTCAGACTGTTTTCCTGTATATGCATTTTACTCCCCTGAATGCTCTGGGTGTTAGACCGTTTAAGGCAGTGGCTTCCTAAGAAGAAATTACAATAGTTGTTAATCTTCATCTACTGAAATTTTCTATGACTGGGAAAAATAAATAATTTTAAAGAAGATAATAAAAAGTAAAATGGCCCCGCTGGCCTTGGAGATTAGTTCAGTCTGGTCCCCAGAGCCAAAGCACTGCATATGCAGCTGCTCCTACGGCCGCAACCGCTACCAGGATTGCAACCTTGTTGCTCGCTGCTTCGAGCGCTTCATTTGGTAGGTTCCCTTTTGACTTCTTCTTAGAGATTTCCATCAGCTTGTTCATCTCTTCCTTGGATATCGCCTGGAAATCTGACCTGACGGACACTTTCTCCGAAAGCTCTAACCCAAGCCTCTCCTGAACCAGCTCTTCTGGAGACCGCGCCAATCTCTCGTACTCGTCTGCGTCTGTTGTCAGATCCCCGATGTATTCAAGAACCATCTCTGGTTCAAGCCCATCGATAACACCTTCTGAGATCATGGTGTTGTATTGTTACAGTCAATAATCTATCTTATTATTTGTAAGGAAAAATTGTGGGTAAACTCAGAGTTCCATAAAAAGCTGGAGAAATGCTCGTACATTTTCCTTCAATTTCACCTTGCCGTACCTATCTGTGTCAGTTCCCCTCTTATGTCATGATTATAGGGGACGCAGAGAGAAAGATAATTTCTGTTTTCTTCGATGATGAGTCCCTTTTCGACAAGGGTGCCAAGAGCATGCTGTACCCTCCTCTCGTCGACTTCAGTTGATGTTGTCCTTAGAGCTTTAACAATGCCGTCATAACTCATTATGCGGTCGCATAAAAGGAGGATTTCTCTTGCATAACCAATCAAGTCAGTTTCCACTTTCTGCCCGCTCCTGGTATCTGTGATGTGAAAAAACCCGGGGCCAGGCTGGTAAATGAGAACGGGTTTAAGCAACGACGATTTTGATTCAACCCACTTTTTAATCTCTTCGTTTATATATTTCACAAGGTCTTCATGGCGGCGATCTTCCCCCCCGAGTTCATATTCAAAGAAGTAACTCAGCTCGGACAAAATTTCTGGTTTGTCTGGATATACAAATGAGTAGTCTTTCAGGGGCTTCACATTGAAAAATCCACGAACAAAACGTTCGTCGTAATTTGGGCTGAACCTGTGCATTTCAATCCTGAACATCCTCCCACCCGCAGGAGGCTGAAGGTGCCTTATTAGGGGTATCAACCTATGCTGGGACAGAAAATCGCCATCTGTTTCACCTGGGAAGCCGTAGAGAAGGTTCCAAACAGATCCTATGGAGTATTCCGTAAGCCACTTTAGTATCTGGATGTTTTGGAGCATGCTGGTACCTTTTCTCATAAGTTTCAGGGTGTGTGAAGAGAGGCTCTCTATACCTGGTTGCACCTCCACAACGCCAGAGTTTGCAAGTTCCGCAACCTGGGCCCTTGTCAGCGTGGCCTTGATTTCAAGCGTCAGATTCAGCCTGTAAGGCAACTCCTTCAGCTTCCTGAGCAGGGTTGGTATGAGTGCAGTATTCAGGATATTGTCGGTCGCCATAAAGTCGAGTCTCCTGAACCTTCTTGCGATGGCCACTAACTCTTCAAGCACCTTTTCCTGGGATTTCACCCTGTATCGTGTTCTGGTTCCGTTAAGCCCGCAGAAGGTACATTGAGAACGCTGTCCCCACCAACATCCCCTTGAAGCCTCGAACTTCACGGGTCCTTGCGGAATAACAAAACCGTACCTGCCTCTCAGATCTTCTATCTGGTTAAAATAATCATCACACACCATTGGGGGAAAATGAGAAAAATCGGTAATAAGAGAGGCTGTCTTATTCACAATAAACTGCCCTTCCTGCCGATAAATAATGCCATCGATGCCACTGAGATCTGGGGGTTTCTCCTCCCGAATTACTCTTTGTAGCACTGACTTAATGGTCTCCTCCCCTTCACCGCTCACCACACAGTCCAGATCGCCGGATAGGGACAGTAAGGCCTTTCCCATTGGGCCCTCGCAATTTGCTCCTCCCATAATAACAAAGGTGTCTGGAGAGTCTTGTTTTACTATCTTTGCCATCGCCAGACTTGCCACGTTCTGGTTAAAAGTGGAAGTAAAACCTACAACGCGAGGTCTCTTTTTCTTAACTACTTCACGAAACTTTGACATGAATCTTGGAACATCGCGTTTAATGGTCCTGGAAATGATCTCTCGATATTCCTTGCCCACAATGAGTTCCAGATATGTGCGATTTTCCTGAGAGTTGGAGGCTTCTGCAAACTCTTTGTTGGTATCATTTATGTAGTTCAGGTATAAATCCAGATCTTGGTTGACCAATCCTTTTCCAAAAGCAATCTCTGAGAACATTCTTTCTCCCAGAAACATCAGGTGCCTGTTGACCGCAAATTTACGGTAGAATGCCGGGCCAACCATTGCGCCGAATATTAAGTTCGCATATTCAACCTCACAGGTCAGGCCCATCTCCTCCACGATGGGCTTTAGAATGCTGAGCTGGATTGAAGGTGCTTCAAGTTCGGCCCAGGGCGCCGTTACAAGCAATACATCCAGTCTTCCTTTGGGCATGTCACCACAGCTTCCTCTACAGATGAAAGTGCAACGGTATCAGGATCCTTCTGAACCCACAACATCATAGTTGCTCCGCAGATCGATTCTCCTGCAATGAGGGCATATAACAACTCCTGAGTTGGGCAGAGTCCAGCCCGCAGCGATGTTTCTCTTCCTGTCCATAAGAGGTGCCTTGAATGTTCCATGGCACTTCCTGCACATGAGCAATGGCCTGGTCATTTCCTCACCAGCATATCCCGCTTCATTGTCTTCCTGGCTACGACCAGAGACATAAGCACTAGAACCACTGTTATGGGTAGTGCATATAACTCCAGAGACTTTGGAGTTATGGGCAGTATCGTTACAGCAAGTATTATGATCAGCGCAGGTGCATAAGAAACTATTTGGAGAGGGCTCGAGGTAAGTGCGTAGACCTCCATTGATGAAAAAGAGGGAAATGATACAGTAAGGAGAAGGGAAATCGATACGGCAAGAATTGTGATGGTAGGATCAAGCCCGAAGATGAAAAGATAGAAAGATGAGGGGAAACTTATTGATTGCGAATAAATTGCTTCAAATGCCAGGATTGTGATGAATCCGACTCCGGTGAAGATGAAATATACAACAGCAGCCGAAAGAAGTGACGCGACCATGAGCGCAAGCACAATCTCCCTTATGTTTCCGTACCTGGACAGGAGCAGTTCCATGTTCCCTGAAGACCTTTCAAAGGATATGACTCTCTGCGGAATAAGAGAAACAAGCACTGAGGAGAACAGAGCCAGGAAAAGGGGAAATTCAACTGCATAGAATGCAATGGCTATTGAAATCTGGTTGTTTGGAAGATTCAGGCTTCTTGCCAGTCTCATGAGGGATTCTTCTGTTGGTGGTGTGAGAGGGGCGAACGTAATGGTGAGTGAGGCGATCACGACGATTGCTATTAGAATAGCCATGGTTATGGCTGTTCTTGGATTACCAAGGTTCTTTATCATTCTTCTGGAATAGAGGGAGATAAGGTTCATTGCGGCACCTCACCAGCTTCCGGCATCAGTTCCATATATGTTGAATACAGGTCAGTCTTCATGTCTTCCCTTACGTAAGGACCGACCAGCTTACCCTTGATCACGAAGTATGCTTTGTCGAAGAGCTGTTCCACTTCGAGAAGATGATGTGTTGAGTATACAACGGGAATCTCCTTTCCTGACTCTGATATCAATCTTGAGACCTGAAGAGAAATTTCCGGATCAAGATTTGCAGTGGGTTCATCCAGTATCATTACCAGGGGTTCTATCAGAAGAAGCCTGGCTATCATCACTCTGCGTTTCTGCCCAAGGCTCAATGCATTTCCTGACCGTTCTGCCAGATTCACTATGGCGAGTCTTTGTAGAGCCTCTTCAACATTTTTCTGTGAAGCATTGTAGAGAGAGCCCCAGTAAGAAAGATACTGTCTCACGGTCATGTCCGGATATGGAAAGGAATTTTCAGGAACGAACCCTATGTGGCTTCTGACAGAAGACGATCTATGACCAAACAGATCCACCCCATCAATCATAGCCTTACCGCGCATAGGTTCCAGGACCCCCGCAATACCTCTCAGAAAAGTAGTCTTGCCGGAACCGTTTGGGCCTATGATGCATGTGATGCCGTTTTGAATTTCCAGGGCTCCTGTTGAGACTATTTCCTTTCCGCCATAGCCGTAAGCGCAGTTCTCCAGGCTAATGCTGTGTATGGGCACTACAATAACCCCTTGTTACGTGCCATGATGACGGTCTCTCTGGCCCTTGGGTTTAGAAGCACGTCATTTACAAGGATATCCGACTTGTGATCTCTGAAATACCCAAGCATTTCATTGCGATATCGTGTGGTGAGTAGTTCACATGCGTCGCATATGTGGCTGGTTTTCACATCAACCCCAAGTTTCCTCAGGATTTTCTGTGGTCCAAGGGCCCACAGCCACCAGTAAACGAGATTCTTTCCTGTAATTTCTGTAGCTCTTTTCAAGGGATCTTGATCAACCTTCCAGTTCGACACGTCAAAAGCGTCACTGTCAAACATTGCGTGACCACAGCAGGCAGTTATTCTCCCGGTTGGATGAATACCGTATACTGATCCTATGTCAACGCACCCGGTAATTGGGAATTCTCTTTCTTCTATGTCTTTATCAGCTATTGTCTGCCTACCTCTACCCGTTCTTGCCGCTACGTCCTCTATGAAGGCAAACTTATTCAGAACGTCGTCCTTGGAAATACCAAGTTCTTCAGACAGATAATTAACTACAAACTCCTTGTTTACCACAGACTTTTTCTTCTTGATGATCCCTATTCCAAATTTCATTCCCAAGGAACTGCTTGCCTTGGCCACATTGATCAGATTTCTCTGTTCTGCTTTCCACCTTCCCTTTGGGAGATCCAGATGAAAGTCATCAAAGCTCATGTTGATCTCATCCAGACCAGCTGTTTTCAACTTCGTAAGCATGAGAGAGGCACCATCCTCCTCTCTAGCCCACCATCCATTTGAAACGACCCTTGTTATGTAACCAAGAGATTTTGCGTGTTTGATCAGCGTTATAAGATTATCCAGAGCGAGCGTTGGTTCACCGCCAGTAAAAGCTGCCAGTTTGAATCCAAGTTCCCTGCCCTTGTTCAATATTTCTTTTGCTGAATCTGCAGCCAACGGGTTGCTGGAATTGGGGGTAGATCCCACGCTGCAGTGGTCGCAGTTAAAATTACATCTATAATCCACAAATATTGACAGAGTTGTAGGTTTCAAAAAGTGCAACCTCCCTGGGATTGGTCTGTTCTAACCAGTAACATTAACATTAATTCACTATGAATGTATGTTCTTATATAGGTGTACTCTGATATTTTCGGCCAAAGATTTTTTTTAGGAATTGGAGGTTATAAGCGATTGAAAACGTCTGAGTTGTATGGACACCTTCTCGGCCTGGAATGGCCATGGTTTGTGGACAGGGTCGATATCGACGAACTTTCAGGAAGAGTTGACATATTTGTTTGCTCAATCCCGGGAAAGAGACTCCGATGTCCTTTATGTAATAGACTGGGCACAGTTTACGATCATCTAAAGGAGAGGATGTGGAGGGAACTTGACAGTGTAGGATATCTTACTTTTATTCATTGCAGCCCTCCGCGGATTCTCTGCATTAAACACGGAGTTAAGCAGGCACTG
>JAKAAY010000033.1 GCA_021802055.1 Thermoplasmata archaeon | reverse complement strand
GCAGCACATCTCGTTGTCAGGTACAGCGAACGGATGAGGAAGAAGTATCTCAGCATTGTCCGAAGGCTGGGAAAGAACAGGGCCATTGTCGCAATTGCCAGGATACTGCTGGAAACCATATTCATGATGCTCTCCAGGAACATTGAATTCGTGGACAGCATAGATTCCCTCACGGAGCGGAAGATCATGGCGATGTCTGCAAGGGCAAGGAACACCCGTCAGGTCATGAAGCTGGAACACTCAATAAAATTAATAAAGGAGAGGAGGCTAGAAGGATCGCCTAAGGAACTTTTTTCATAGAAGGTCATGAGGATTTCTAAAAACTCCCCTTCCTGAACAGATCAGATAACAACAACATTTATTCATGAATCAGCCATGTTACTGTATGAGTGATCTCTTCGACACTGCTCTTAAAGAGAAATACAGGCAGTATTTTGTCAATGATCCACTTGCATTTGCCAGAGACGCAATCGATTGGAGTGCCTTTCCTCCGCTCCTGAAGGATCTCTATCACAATGATACAGATAAGGGAGGAAGGTCCAACATTCCTGTCATAACAATGGTGAAGGTACTCTATCTCCAGTCCCTGTACAATCTTGCGGATGAACAGGCCGAGAAGGAGATCCATGACCGCACATCCTTCATGAATTTCCTGGACTATCCTGATCTCCTGCCGGATGCAAAGACCATATGGTACTTCAGGGAGAGACTGTCGAAGACTGGCAGGGATCGTATAATATGGAATGAATTGAAGAGACAGCTTGAAATGAAGGGCATAAAAGTGAAGAAGGGATCTGCACAGGATGCCACTTTCATAACATCAGATCCCGGCCATGTGAAGCATGATGAACCCAGATCTGAGGGAAAAACAAGAAGATCCAGAGATGGTTCATTCACAAAGAAGAACAGCAAGACATTCTTCGGTTACAAGGGCCATACGATCGTTGATGACAACGATCCTGTTCCATTCATTCGATTCTATGCTGTCACCACAGCAAAGGATCACGACACAAGGATTGATCTTTCCAAAAGGGGAATCACAGTGTACCGGGACAAGGGATACTTCGGATCCGATCCAAATGGCATGGATGGTACAATGGACAGGGCGGTGAGGAATCATAAACTGTCCATTGAATCCATTAGAAGAAACAGAAGGATATCACGCAGGCGTTCCTTGGTGGAATATCCCTATGCTGTAATGAAGAGGATGTTTCACTTTTCACATGTCATGGTAAACATTGTACGAAGGGTGAGGGTGAAGTTCATGTTTGCATGCTTTGGATACAATGTCCATGCCCTTAAGATCGTGAGGGGATAGCGTAAGCCATCGATTTTCCCTGAAAGAAACAGGGAAAATCAGAGAATTATGGTAATATTTGGGATGGCATCGCAATATTTAGGGCAATATTCCACCCCTCATTGGAATTCAATAGAGATTGAGGAACTTATTCGAAATCCTCTCACGGTCATTAACATGCAAACATAAGAATGAGCACATCAGTAAATGTAAGTTTGACATGGGAAATTACCTGTTCATTCGAGTAGAGGGGGAGTACATCCTGACTTCGCCCTTTCTTAACACTACATTCCTTGTATAATGCAGTATTTTCTGGAATTTAATGGGCAAAGATTTATCTACGTTGTAGTTAGATTGTCACTACATCGTACTATATTCGGAGGATGGTTAAGAATGGCAGGACCTATCGGTATGAGATCAGATCTTACCGCGATCAGGGGAAGGTAAAGCAGGAACCCAAGTATCTGGGCATTGAGATAGAGATAAACGGTCAGAAGATCATAAGGCTCAGGAGAATCGCACCCCGGTGAGTAAGATCCTCGAGCCGTCAGGATACATCCTTTACCGGGTTGCTGAGGATAATGGCTTCAATGACCGCTATTCCATCGCCTTAAACGATCTGACCAGGATCAGTGGCCCTGCAAGGAAGATCGTCATGCTTGCGGCCGAGTGCATCACAGGCCCTGATCGTTCCATACATCTGCACACAGGCATTCCGGATCAGAAGGATCTGAAGAAGTCACTGGGGAAGCTGAAATCGATTGTTAAGTTCTCCGCAAACGGTGCAGCGCTGAATGAAGAGAAGATCGACACACTGAAAAGACTTGCGGGAAGGCTCTTCATTGTCACCAATACCGATCTCCCTGAAAGTGAAGTGGTATCGGCATACAAGGAACAGTGGCAGATTAAGCGTTCCTTCAGGAGTATAAAGTCATTTATTGAGATAAGGCCGGTATACCACGGGAAGGAGGAGAGAGTAAAGGCACATGTGTTCGTATGCGTGCCGTCTTTACTTCTTTTAAGGCTAATTGAGAAGAGACTCACGGTGTCGCACCTCTCCGTGAAAAGAATGGTAGAAATATTGCGGGGAATAAAGGCCATGCCTGTGAAATCCTTCATGAGGATAGTCTATGGATCAGAATCGCATGAGGCGGTCAAGACACTCAATGAGATGGGGTAAAGCCACCGGATAGGATACTGGTTGGTGCACTACCAGAGTCAGGCTAGGAATATAAGGAAATCAGGGATCTGTCTGGATCAGCATGACCTTTTTCGCTGCCGATTCTTGCGAAACTCAAGCTTAAGGCCGAGATTATGAAGCAACTCTAATATTATGCCCCTGAACGTCCACTTCCCTGGGTGATGTTTCTCTTCAACTCAAGGTTCATCTGCTGCCCTTAGGGTGGTTAGACTGTGAAAACACCTGGGGTTTTCGGGGACTTGAGACAGTTTTATAACAAGAAGGATCCAATATCTGCTACTTCCCCATGACCAATTACTCTTCCAGGTACAGGTATCGACAACTTACTAAGCATTCGATCACACTGGGCTGAATCTGTGCGCAAGATCACAGCGCCTGATTCGGTCCATGTTGGAAGTGCCTTCATGGTGGAAAGAATGTCCATGGCAGACTTCAGCGTCATCCTCGTCTCCGCTTCTATAATGCGTTCAAGGTACAGGCCAAGTGCGTTTGTACAGACATGGGCAAGTAACCTGCCGTCCTTCCATTCAAAGGGCAGTCTGAGTTCAGTGAAAGCGGTAAGGGAAGAAAAACGTCTCTCTAGGTCCAAAAAAGATCTGTATTCGGAAACAATATTTTCAAGCGATATGCTGGCATCAACCAGCAAAATTCTACGTCCTGCAATTTTCATCAGTATTTCCGGTTCGATCTGCGATATGTCGGGAGGGCCATTATTTACCATTTCTTTGGGTTCAGGGAACTTGAAATCACCAACATGGGAACGCTGGTTTGACGATCTAAACTCAGCCTCGCTGAAGCCTTCATTTTCAGATCTGAACCTTTCAGTATCCAGAATCTCTAATTCGTGCGAATAGATGACTGCAAGTCTCGATCTCAGATTTTGGCCTGGACTAGATGCAGGATCTCCACCACCCCTGAGATCAACCTCTGGGGACTGAACTATGCCTGCAAGCGAATCCCCAAACCTGTTGAGGGAACTCAGCGGAGTATTGAGGAGAATATCTCTGTAAGGATGTGCCCACCTGGATAGATACGCTATATACTGCCAATCCTCAGGTATATCTGAGAGGGTGCGGCCCGTCCGAGGGAAATCAACCACAAGTTTGGATATTCGCAGGCCGAATCTTTCCAACAGAACATCTCTGACCCTATATAATCTATCCCGTAACTCGCAATCTCTATCCCAAACAGTGCAGTATACAGGTAATTTGCCAAGCATAGCGATGCAAATTATCTGCCCCCTGACGCTGTCCTGAGCGGCAGTGGACGACCCCTTATCCCTGTACTTATGGCGGATCGTGGTGAACCTGGAAGAAACCACAAAACAAGTTACTTCTGAAGAAACTGGCCTTATTTCCCCAAAGACATCACTTTCTATGCCTTCCTTGTGTTTCACCATTGAGTCCAGAGTCTTAAATAACTGGTCTCTTGATGTACGACCAAGCCAGGGATAGTATGTATTACTTAACACTTCAGATAGAGGCTGTCTTCGTGAAGGCATCGCAATACTGCATGCTATTAGGAAACCAGCAAGTTCAGCACAATCTCCAAGATGATACTCTAGAATGTTTCCTATGCCAGTTCTATTCAAAATATGTCTCGTAGCATAATAAAAACCGAACTCCAGAGAGTTCGAGATCCTCAGTGACCCCAGATTTATTTTCTCTGGTTCCTGCTTCCTGCTGTAGATTAAGAATTCCCTTCTATATCTGTCAATATCACTTCTTTTCCTCACAGGGCCAAGGTGCTTTACAATTCTGTTCCTGGCATTGCCCTTGCTGTACATTCTCTCAACTAACTGGGCATATCTGTATATAACGCCATTCTTCCTGACACTTACAATTCGGAGGTGTATAGACTAATATGGAGTACCAATCTATAAAATGTGCGTTAGGAAAGTACGGTCAATGAAGGAAATGCATGCGTTTTAATCCAGCTGGCAGTACCTTTCCGCTCATGGGAAACTCCCGACTTATGGAACACCTTGGATGACAGGTTGCTAAAGATGGAGAAATCTTAAGGTTTTTCCGGAAAGGATCATATGATTCAAGACTGTCATTTTACTTTTCGCTGAGCTTAAAGCAGAACAGAGGTCTGGCTTTAGGCGGAAATCCACTGTAAATTGCTATAAAAGCGCATTGAGTAAATGGTTATAATTCTCTCATGTTCGCGCTTTAAGCCGTACCTATGTAATGATCGATGTATTTGCATATTATTTATGAGCATCACATGAAGCGACAGGATTGGTTCATGGAACACAATATCTCGTGGCATCCACGCGCAGGAATGAGGATATACACATTTCCCATAAAGTGCATAAATTAAGGGAACCCTGAGAATAGAGGACACACGTCGTCACCAGAAGATGTCCATGTCTACCCTGAGAGTACGCACAGGATAAGGGTGGGTGCAGAATGGAAAATCTAATCGATACCAGAGCAATGAAATGCCATAAGAAATCATACAGGCAAACCTGTTGGGTGAATGGTGAGGGGGGGTAATGGTTAAGGGTATGCAACAGGGATAGTGTGCATTGACACACTAACTAATGTCTTGTAAATCTTCTATTTTAAAGGATATGCAAGTGTAAGCACTTCAAATTAGATTTAAATATTCAACATGGCTGAGTCACTATGGTTCTAACATCAGTGTCATCAATTGAAGAGGACGCTAAGGCGATTAAGCCTTCATTTTCAGGTCAGAGGTACCGGAGACTGATAGTGATATTGCTGATCTTCGTGGTTTTAGGTTCTGCTTTCTTTGTAATTCCAATTTCTACCCCGGTGGGTTCCCATAGCCAGGATCTGAACAGGATCGGATCTACTGGCCCTTCCAGCGTTCAAGATGCACAGGTCTCCGCGGCAAAGAGCGTTCCCGCCGCCACTCTCCCAACCGCTTGGCAGGCTGGGCAAAGTACACCATTTATGATTCCTAAGCTTGACACCTCAGTTCTGCAGAGCAATATGCAGATTCCGTCATCAAACCAGAAGTATACATACCAGTTGCAGGCAGTAAACCTCAGCCCAGGTATAAAATGGGCAGCCTATATTGTTGAGTATAACCCTTTAATCGGTAGCAATGCCGTTGTTGTATATGCCAATTCCACCATCTCGTCTTCAATGACGGCACACCTCGCAGCGGGATACTATTTGGTTGTCTACGGCCTGGGACAGCCTGATCTGTATGTGCTCATTTCTGTACCATCTTCCCCCTCCACAGTGAATCTCTTTTTCCCAGCTCTCTATGACAACACTTTCACAGAAGTCGGGCTACCGTCAGGTGCCAACTTTACATTGGAGATAAGCAAAAATAACGTTAGTTACCTTAACTACACCACAGGAACCTCAATGTCTGCTTATCTCCCAAATGGAACATACAGGTTGTATGGAGGAATAGGCAACCCAGACATTTTTATGGGTAGTTTGACCATCTCAGGGGCATCGGTTTCAGCGACGCTAAGCTTCCCGTCACTCTACAAGGTAACATTCCAAAAGGGAACCCCATCTTACACATCCAGTTGGGGGGTTTTCGTAGCGAGAGAGACACACCTGACTGTATACACTGTAGATTATTCCAACGTGACAACTGCATCATCCTTCAACCTGTTTCTGCCAACAGGGAGTTACTTCCTTAGCTACGTGTATAACAATTCAGAGTTTCGGGGAAATCCCTTCGCCGTAAATAGCTCGTCAGTGAGTATAACGGTCAACTTCCCCACCACCTATGCAGTCACGTTTGTGGAGACGGGGTTGGGGGCAGAAGCAGGCTGGGTAATACAGGCATTCAACTCATCTTTTGAAACGTCTGCTTTCAATTTTGCGTTCAATTCCACATCGATTACTTTGTATCTGCCTGATGGGATATACCAGTGGTCCGTGACTGCTTTTCATTCTCAGATTAAACTCAGTGGTGAGTTCGGGGTTACAGGTCAGGCCATAAAGGAAAAAGTCCAATTTCCGGAGCTATTTAAGATCACATTCTCCGAGACCGGTTTAACTCCCGGTGTTTCGTGGGGTGTGTATGTGTCGGACCACAATGGTTCAGTGTCCCTGCTCAATAGCAGCACAGGAAGCACCGTCTCCTTCTGTCTTTCGGACGGGAATTTTAACTATACCTTTAATGAAGGTTCTCTCTCCGTGACGACCACAGGAGTACCCTTCAAGGTGTCTGGCGCATCAGCATCATACTCCGTTTCACTCCCCAAACTCTACAGGGTGCAGTTCACTGAAACTGGGCTCTATACGGGTGCATCCTGGGCACTCACTGTCAGCAATGCCACACATTCCTTCAACTATGGAAATTCGTCTGCTGGTGCCACGATGATTGCATTCCTTCCCCTTGGAAATTTCAACTATTCAGCAGTGGAGACAACGCCGGGAACGTTTTACGACACCATAAGCACCCCAGTTACGCCGTTAACGGAATCAGGTTCAACATTATCCAAAAGCATTGCGTTTCCTAAGCTAACTCTGGTCACTTTCGATGCTTTGAACCTGAGTGCGGGCTACTGCTGGGAGGTATTAGTGACCAATTCGACCTCCACGGTATCCATCATGGACTTCGGGCTTTCTGGTAGCTTGAACGTATTTCTCCCCGAAGGCATTTATAACTACACTGGCATCGAGGGTACAGCCTCTGGGATGAACTATCTGTCAACTTATCCTCTCGAGTATGTATACAGTGGAACCCATGAATTTATTGTGGGTGCATCTTCAACTAGCGTTAACGTAAAGTTCCCTCAGCTCTACAAGGTTCCGGTTTCAGAAACGGGTCTTACCACCGGAACATGCTGGTCTGTGTTCGCAACCGGATCGGGGGGGAGTTTCCAACTTAGAAACGTTTCATACGGGTCTACAATCAACATGTATCTACCAAACGGGACATATTACTACACGATCTACGAGGGAAACTATCCTAAATCATCAGGATCATCCACCGTAGCAGGATATCCAACCACGCCCCTAAGCGTAGTTCTCTCATCAGTGTATGAAATTAAGTTTGTGGCCACCCAGGTTCCTAATGGTGGTTTATGGTTGCTCAAGCTAAGCACTTCCACTTTGTCCAACTTTGTTTGTCAGTCTGAGACCTCAAACACAGTGACGTTACTGCTCCCATCGGGCAAATACAACCTCAGCGCGGATTACCAGACCGTATCTGTCATTGCCCCATTCACCGTATCCGGAGCTACCACTGTGGACATCACATTCAAAGGTATGTATGCAGTGACGTTTACGGAATCCGGGTTACCGTCCGGATCACAGTGGTATGTGAACTTCACCGGTTACTATTCCGGGCCTCTAGCGTCCACGTCCTATTGCGTCCAGCTTTTAAATGGAACTTATGACTACGCCGGCCAGACGGCAGCACTGGGCTTTAAGACAGTCCAGGGCACCGCCACCGTATCGGGCGGACCAAAGGCATATACGATCTCCTTCAGCAGTATAGTTGCCATGTTCGGCGTGACGCTCTCACAGATAGGTCTACCCTCCGGTACAACGTGGTATGCCGGTATTACCAGCAGTGGGGGAACAACAACTGTAGAACATGGTACGGGCAACTTAGTATTTTCAGAAGCGAACGGGTCCTACACATACAACGTGTCAACGTCCAACAAGAATTATGCGCCTTCCGTGTACAAGGGTTCCCTGACTGTGGGTGGTTACGCGGTCTCAGAATCAATCACCTTCAGTGCAGTCAAATACGGCGTATCATTCAGTGAGACTGGTTTGCCGGCCGGATCTTCCTGGTACGTGAACATAACGGGCAATCCATCGTTATCGTCTTCGGGTTCCTCAGTTTCTGCATCGTTGATGAACGGCACCTACACGTTCAGGGTTAGCAACAACTCCCTTTATTATGCGACGGCTTACAGCGGCACATTCACCGTCAATGGCAACTCTGTCTCAGAGAGTGTGCAGTACATACACTACTCATACATACAAGGCACCGTGACCCCTGCAAACGCAACGGTCACAGTAAACGGAAAACAGGTCACCACAAGTTCCGGATCTTTCAACATCTCTGTACCGGAAGGAACCTACCACCTTGTTGTCTCTGAAACAGGCTACTCCACATACTACGATAACTTCACAATTTCTCAGGGAGATCAGGTCAAGCAGTTTACAGTGGGCCTCACATCAACCTCTCCACCTTCGCCTGCACCTTCACCCCCTGTTGCAAACAGCCTGCTCATATACGCGGTCATTGCTGCTGTGATCATAGTTCTCGCAATAGTGGGGGCGCTCATTTACAGGAGGAGAAAGTAATTTCAAGCCTCCTGTGAAACCCAGGATTATGGGGGTATAAGCGATTTTTTGTTTGAGCAGATCCCTCCTCCAATGGGACCAGAGGGATCTGAAACATCCATTTCATGGTTTTGTTTGGGCAGTTATTGTCTCCAGTCTCACTATAAGGCCTGATACTGCCAGATAAAGCAGATTGAATGATCCTCAAGTCTGCATTCCGGAGCTATTTTACCCTCGAACCACAAAGGTAAAAACCGGAATGCTTCGTAAGTGGCAAGGTTAACCTTCCGCGGAAGAGACCTTCAGCACCCTTAGTCCCGAAAATGATGTCACACTCATAATCCGTTGAGTCTCTCAAGGGGTCATTATTTAGTCAAGGATGTGGGCATTCTGAGCGTTAGATATATTATGAGAAAAGGCAGCGCGTTTGGTTTATGAATCATACGTATGGGGCTGACCGGATTCGAACCGGTGACCTCCCGGTTATCAGCCGGGTGCTCAAACCATGCTAAGCTACAACCCCTGGGATATCTGCGAGAATGCCCCTGCTTATAATAATATTTTTCAGTAAGACTCAGTAGGCTCAGCTGCACCTTTCCTGAGTCTGTCCATTTCCTTGCACAATGAGCAGTAATCCCATGAAGATACGCGACCGCATCCTTTGCATTTTTTTGGGCTGAACTCCTCCGAAACCGTCCTGAGTGCAGGCAGTATTCCGTCCAGGAAGTTCATGATCGCATGTCTTGTGCCCGGGGAACGTTCTTCCAGGATTGATATGACATCCCTGAATGAGTTCCGATGTGCCCTCTCATAATATGGGCACCACGAGGAGTCAAACGGAATCTTATTGATTATGGCGTAGGTAAGAACTTCCCTCTCTGGAATGGATCTCAATGGAACTATCCTCGGTATCATACCTTCCACCCTGGTATGATGCGGTGCAAGTCTCGACATTCTCTGCACGTCCCCCTTTGCCACGTTCATAAGAATTGACTGCGCATAGTCGTCAAGATTGATGCCCAGTGCCACATAGTCTGCATCATAGTCTAGCGAGGCATCATTCATTGCATGTCTCCTTGCAGGGCCACAATATGAGCATGGAATTCCCTTCGGATCCATGGACACGATCTCGTCCATGGTATTTCCAACAATTTCCGTGAATGCCTTTATCCTGTGTTCTATGCCAAGAGACTCGCAGAGCTTCCTCGCAGACTCTATGCCCTTTGGTCTGTAGCCAGCTATGCCCTCATCAACCGTAAATGCAACTATTCTGAGATACCTCCACGGTCCCAGGAACTTCTTCAGCACGTAAAGGGTGACAGAAGAATCCTTCCCTCCCGATAGGGCCACAGCGATAGTACCTTTTCTCTGCGTGAGCCTAACCTGGTCCCTGATCTCCTTCTTTACACGTCTTTCGAAGAAATCGACGAAATGATCCCTGCAGAGGCTGCTTCCGCTATAACGTATCTCAATAATTGCCTCACTATCGCAAATGGTGCACTTCATATTTTCACCGGGCACAGGAGCTATGGAATCATGCCGGAGACCTCTCCGCAGAAACAAGCACAGACTTACCGCTCTTTACTGCGTTGAAAATGGCAGCTCCCGCCTCATTTTCCATTCGTATGCGCAGGGTTCCCTTATTGGAGGTCTTTGCTGCCAGGACAGGTATGCCTTCGACATATATCCTGGCAAGGACTCCCGGTACTCCCACATCAACATAGATGATCCTGTTCTTCACCTCAATAACAGCAGGCACCATTTCTAAGTTTTCAGATGAGGGGGACATGGGTTCAACCTCTATGCCTATTCCAAGCCTGCTCTCTATTTCTGAAATCATGCTCCCCTTCTTTCCTATGAGCCTCGCTATGTGATCTTCCGGTACTCTGACAATGGCTTTACTTTCGCCCACGACCGATGCCTTCACCTCCCTTATGCCGGTGAACTTCCTTATCTCGTCCTCTATCCTCAACGCGGCAAGATCGTTTGCAGGATGGCTGCCTCCAGACGGAGAGATTGGCATCATGACCACCTGCTCGCCGAAGGTGTATATCTCGTATAGTTCCTGCCCGCTGAAGAAATCCCTAACAACTATCACCGGTCTTGCAAGGTCTTCCTGAGTCATCCCGGTCGGAACACGGACAACATTCTCAGTGGTCATTACCTTGGCAACCCTTCCCTTATCAATATGCACTATGGTGTCAACAACCTGTGGAATAAGCCCCAGCTCAATCCTGCCAACGAATCTCTGTATTGCATCCACTGGCTTTGTCGCGTGGACCACGCCCACCATGCCCACGCCTGAAAGCCTGAGATCAGCATAGACTTCAAAGTCTGAGGTTACCCTCATTTCGTCAAAAATTGTATAGTCTGTCCTCACCAGGAGCAGGATGTCTCCGGTCTTTTCCATGGAATTTTCCAGTGCAGTATACTGGGTTATGCTCCTGTTAACCTGCAAATCTCTAGGGTTCTCCATGGTTTTCACGATGTTTCCCAGGTCACTCAATCGCTCCGCAAGCGCCTGCACAAAAGTACTCTTTCCGGCGCCCGGCGCTCCTGCAACAAGTATTCCAAAGGCGGCATGCTCCAGGCGTTCAACAAGCTTGACATCCAGGCTGTACTCCTCAAGTGACAGTTTCTTGATGGGTCTCACGGCTGTTATCTCAAAATCGTCAGAGAATGGGGGCCTTGTGATAACGATCCTTATATCCCTCAGCTGAACCACAGTTGCGCCATACATATCCATCTCAATGAAGGAGTCGCCCTCCTGCCTGCCTCTCTTTACGAGATTGGTGGAAAGGTTTTCCATGTCATGCTCGGAGAGTTCCATATCCAGACGTTCAAGTTTCTGGGACCCTGGTGCCCCTCGTTTCACCATGGGCCTCATTCCGGACTTGAGATGTACAGATGTCGTAAACTGGTCAAAAAATTCCTCAATCTCTCTCACCTGCTTTATAAGCGGTTCCAGAAACTCTACCCTTATTCCCTTAATTAAGGCCACCTGGCTCTGGACGGCGTCCCCAGTCACAAGCGTCCCGTCGTTTTCAAGCGCAGTCTGCCTGATAAGCTCATCAATCTCGCCGCTTTTGGCTTTCTCTATCTGCCATTCTGCGGGTCTCCGGCCATAGAATTCAAGTCTGATTGCACCTGTGTCTGCGAGTTCCCTCAGGGCTTTCAGATCCTGAAGGGCAGCAAACCCAATGGATCTGCCCTCATTTGCCTGGTGCTCCACCTCGGCAACCAGCGCCTCAGGGATGATTACATGTGAATCTTCCTTACCTCCGATAAAAGCGGTAAATCTGCCGTCAACTATCACTGAGGTATCCGGTACGTAGATCACGAGAAAGTAAGGTGCAATTGATATTTAAACCGTGACTGATATACGTAGGAGATGGACCTTGAATCGAGTGCCAGACTGGTCATCGACACGCTCAAGGAAGCCCTGTCCGGTTTCGAACTCAGTGAGTGTGCATTATCTTTCTCTGGCGGACTTGACAGCAGCCTCCTGATGAGGATATGCGAAAACGAGCCTGTGGCATATACGGTGGGGTTCCCGGGGTCTAAGGACTTTGAAAATTCAGAAAAGGTCTCGTCTCTGATGGGATTCAACCCATGGAAAATACTGCTTTCCGATGATATTGCGAAACAGTATACCATGGAACTGGTCTCGGGATATCCTGATATAACCATAGGAGAGCTTGGATACGAACTTGTTCTCTATACAATCCTGAAGAACGTAAATGAGGAATACGTAATCGTCGGTCAGGGGGCAGACGAGCTATTCTATGGATATAAGAGGCTGATCAATTCTGATTTCCAGGACAACTCCACACACCTAAGAAATTTCACTGAGAAGACACTGCCCAGGGAATACCGAATGGCATCCAATCTGGGAAAAGAGCTTGTTGCACCGTTCGCAGATCTGAGGATCATTAACATTGCAAGGTCGATTGATCGCAGCCTGCACACAGACGGCATCAAAGGCAAACTCGTGCTGAGAAGAGCCGCCAGAATCCTTGGACTTGCAGATGACATATGTTCGATAGAAAAGAAGGCCGCCCAGTACGGTTCAGGAACTGAAAAATGGCTCAGGAAAAATTTTATGGACTAAATTACACCTGTGGATGGATTCAGAGGGAAGCTGCAAAAGCTTCTTCCCGCTTCCTGATTTTTCCTGAAATCGACAGAAATAACATTCCAATGGACAGGCCCAAGGCGCTTATTGTTCCCCATATGAAAATGGGTGCATCAAAGAACACTGAAAGCAGGAACATCCCCAGCAGTGGAGTGAAGGGAATTATGAAACTGCCGACCATGGATGAAAAGCCGAAATAGGTCCCCCTCCTGTCAGATGGCGCCATTCTCGAAATGGTGGTGGATAGTGCCGGAACCAGGATATTTTCCCCAACTGTAAGCAATGCCACGGCTGCGACAATTATTAAATAATCATTTGCCAGGCCGAAGATTATGTAGGATATGGAGAACACTCCGAGACCAAGGGTAATCCGTCTTCCATCATCCATCCTGGAGAGTACGCTGTTTATAGGCCGCTGCACAAATATGACTACGAGCGTGTTCACCGCATAGAGTACCGTAATGAAGAAAACTGGAAAAGCATAGACCGATTCAAAGAAGATGGGAGTCATGGGGCTCTCAAACTGCCCGGATGCAAGCGACGATACGGCGGCAACGACAACGAAGACCACGAACAGGTAGTCAGAATGGACTTGCCTGATCTTACCCGCAGGGTCTGCACTGGAAATATTGCCACTCCCTAAGGGCCTGGTTTCAGGGACTCTGGTGAGATAGATATATTCCTGTATGGCCTCAGTTGCGAGCGTAACTATGAAAACATAAGAATAGTTGATTCCTGATATTATGCCGCCTGCAAGCAGGCCGAGGCCGATTCCAACGTTACTGAAAATCCGGGTTTTGCTGAAAGACTCCATTCTTTCATGCTCCAATGAGGTGTCTGAGACAATGGATGAATCGTTAACATACTGGAGGGATGTCAGGGGGTACAACACAATGAATGCTGGCAGGATCTCGATCAACGGCGAGCCGCTGTACATAAAAAGGAAAAGCAGTGCATATGAAATCCCCTGAAACACAGGAAGCGTGACTGCAAAGAATCTCCTCCCTATTCTGTCTATGAGCTTCCCCCCTGCAAGGCTGAAAGGAGAACTTACAAGGCCAGCGACAACGTAGATTGCCCCAATTTCAATGAGGGGTACGCCTCTGACCTGGTAAAGGTACAGGGCCATCACTATCCACACTATGTATCTCCCAAAACCCCTTGCAAGCTCAACCGCTGCAATCGCACTGATTATTTTAGCGTCTTCAGGTCTGTGCATCCTATGAACTGGCCATGGAGCGGATTTATTTAAATGGGACAGCAGTTCAGGAACAAACTCAGGTGCATGTTCAGACGCCCGCTCTCCACTTCAATTCTTCATGGTCTTTGAAAC
>JAKAAY010000032.1 GCA_021802055.1 Thermoplasmata archaeon | reverse complement strand
AGTCACCCTGGTTTCCGAGTCCCGCGATAACGATGCGTATTATGATGATCTTCTAAAACACTTCTCCCCGGAACAAATTGTAATCCTCACATGGGCAATCATCGCAATTAATTCCTGGAACAGGCTTGACGTTGCATTCAAAACAGTTCCAGGCTCATATGATCCCGGTAAGCAGAATATCAAAAAATGACCCTCTCCCAAATGCATGCCTCATAATACAATTCAATGGGTGGAATAGGAACTGGTAACCAGAGATCACGTGCTTTTCCCCGGGGAGGATACGTTATGCGCATTATACACTGACCCGGCAGGGGATGAAATCAAACGGCGATAACCAGATATGCCGCAATATGGCTCTGGAACGGGGGCAGAGGGGACAACGAATATCCTCTTTACCCTGGCAAAGGAAGGCCAGCGGGCCAATCGTTATCCCCAAGTCCACAAATCCCGGTCAGTAACAGGCGACGTGTGAACGTTAGAGGCAGTAGGCTCAAGCGGTTCGTCAAGAGGACTATCGAGGATCGCGGTCAGGCACTGCCAGCAAAGGTGGCAAAAATCACCGTGTTTATGGCATCAGGAACTATGGATTATTTCAGCATATTGAACAACACCATTGCGTTGTTGTGCTCTGTATTCCTTGAAGAGAATACAAGGGTCACAACCCCATGACTGGAGACGATCTTTTTCAATTCCTCAAACTCCCTGTCAAGAGCCAACTCATCCATGTATCTTCTCTGAAACTCCTCCCACTTGGCATCTTCATGGTTGAACCATTTTCTTAGTTCATTGCTTGGGGCAACCTCCTTCTTCCACAGGTCAATATGGGCCTCTTCCTTCGAAATACCCCTAGGCCACAGCCGTTCAACAAGGATCCTGTAGCCATCCTCCAGTGAATAACCATCATAGATTCTTTTCAGCTTCAGTACCATTGTTTAGGAGTTCATGCACCTTTAAAAATACAAATGCTTCAAGGGCAACGGGTATGCAAAACACTTTATTGCGGGTGCCGGGATTTGGACCCGAGGCACGAGCTTGGCAAGCTCGCGTGTTACCAGGCTACACCACACCCGCAGCAGGCACAGAAACGAATAGACTTATTTATAATTCACTTAGGCTGCATCCCGGTTGCTGCAGATATCTGTCGAAGACCTCAT
The DNA here is from genome assembly GCA_021802055.1 of Thermoplasmata archaeon. Lineage (GTDB taxonomy): Archaea > Thermoplasmatota > Thermoplasmata > Thermoplasmatales > Thermoplasmataceae > JAKAFX01. The sequence goes on along the minus strand of JAKAAY010000032.1, from coordinate 13,142 downwards.
GTTCGTAGCTCCAGGTGTAACAAACTGGCATGCTCTTGGTACAACTTATTCTGTAAAGGTGGGATTTAGAGCCTCTTTCTGATCGATCTGGTCTACCTGTCATAAACTCAACAAGTTTAAATCTCTCTGTATTGACACTTACATGTGAGCATAGACAGGGATAGGCTTCCTAAGTAATTAGCAAACATTACTACAAAACAGTTTTAAGTTATTATAATTTCATAGTCCAACCAGCAGGTGAAATGAAAGATGATTGTAGCTGAGGAAATAAATAAGTTCCCAGAGATAAGATTCGCCTCGGACTTTGAGATCAGCAAGAATTCCCCATTTAGGTCGGTAGCTGATTTCGTGGAAGCCCTTGGGCACCTTATCAACGATGACATGCTTATACTGAGAGTGACAGAGAGTCTTTGCCCCCTCTGTGCTGACGAAGAGAAATTCGATCAGATGAGGATTCCCGCTATCGTATATGAAAACGCGGGAGAAGTCAAACTAATCAAGGAGTGCCATGAGCATGGTATAACCAGGGAAAAGTACTGGGAAGACTTCGACATGTACCAGGAAGCCAAGAAATGGCAGGACAGAGGTATAAGGATTCTGAACCCAAATGTAGCGCTTCTGGAAGAGAAGATCGTCTGTCCAACTCACTGCGGTCTTTGCGTAAAGCACAAATCACACACTGGACTCGGAAACGTAGTGGTTACAAACAGGTGTGACCTTTCGTGCTGGTATTGCTTCTTCTATGCAAAGGAGAATGAACCTATTTACGAGCCATCCCAGGACCAGGTCAGGATGATGCTGCGGAGGATGAGGAACGAGAAACCAGTTGGTGCCAACGCTGTTCAGATAACAGGCGGAGAACCGACCATAAGGGAAGACATCATAGACATCATCAAGATCGCAAGGGAGGAGGGATATGAGCACATACAGCTCAACACAAACAGCGTCAGGGCAGCATTTGACCCGGACTTCCCAAAGAAAGTGAGGGAGGCCGGTTCCAACGTCATATATACGAGCTTTGACGGTCCAACACCCCGGTCAAACCCGAAGAACTTCTGGGAGATCCCGGCCGCACTGGATAACTACAGGAAGGCACCACTCGGTGTCGTTCTCGTGCCAACGGTCATTGGCGGGATCAACGACATGTACCTGGGAGATATCATCAAGTTCGGTCTTTCCAACATCGACGTTGTCAGATCAGTTAACTTCCAGCCAGTCAGCCTTGTTGGGAGAATGCCGGACAGGATGAGGGAGAAGCAGAGAATCACCATCCCCGGGGCAATCAAAAAGATAGAGCAGCAGACCGATGGCATGATAGGAAGGGAAGACTTCTTCACTGTCCCGTCAACCACAAAGGTTTCAAACTTCGTCGAGGCTCTCAAGGGACAGGATACTTACAAGCTGTCAATTCACTTCGCATGCGGTATGGGAACCTACATATTCAAGGACGATGACAGGATAATCCCTATAACCCGGTTTATCGATGTCAGGGGACTCTTTGAGTATGTTGGGGAACTTGGGGACGAGATAAAGAACTCCAACTTCAAGAGGATAAAAAAGGTCGAGTCAACCTCCAAGCTCCTGATGAGCATAAAGAAGTTCGTTGATTACGAGAAGGCTCCCAAGGACTTCAAGCTGAAAGACATGGTGTATAACGCCTTTACGGGCGGGGACTACCACGGACTGAAGGCTTTCCACTACAAGAGTATGTTTATCGGTTTCATGCACTTCATGGACCCGTACACATACGACGTTGACAGGGTGGAGAGGTGCGATATCCATTACGCTATGCCAGATGGCCGTGTCATACCGTTCTGTGCCTTCAACGTGATACCGGAGCTCTACAGGGACGCCACTCAGAGGAAATACTCGATTCCCGCCAAGATGTATGAGGAAAGATCGGGCTTCAAGCTCAAGAGAGACAAATACTACCGGGATTACACCATGGCAGAGAAGAGGTCAATCATATCCTACTACGAGAACAGCATTGGAAGAAAGCTGAGAGAAGACGAAATTGGGCTTAACCTGGAGGAGCCAATCCCTGTTATCTCCTCTGAAAGACCCAACTAATCTTCCTTTTTTTTCCAACCTTTTTTATATTTTCATGTAATTTCATCTTGGGAATTTGTCTAAAACAAATAATTCCAAAGAAGAGTTTTTCACCGAAATAAACCACACTGGCGATGTTGGAGTCCTTGTTAAAGGGGATACCATCGAGAAGATCGTTCTAAACTCCATCAAAGCGATTGCCAGCATGTATTTTGACCGGGAAGAATTTCAACCGGATACTAGGACCACATACAGATCAAGCTTCAAGAACCCGGAGGACGGGCTCGTCGACCTGCTCAACTTCATCATTATGGAAATAGACTCAGACAGTATCATCTATTACGAAGCCACTGGTCTCACAGTCCTCGGGAACCAACTGGAAGCAGAACTTGTGGGGTTCAAAATCACAGACCAAAACATCCCCAAGCGCGTGCTGAAGGCGGTGACCTACCACGAGATTAAGGTTGACGCAAAAAGTGGATATGCCCGCATACTCTTTGACATATGAGCGGCTGGAGCCTCACTGAGAAGAAGGGCCATGGCTGGGTCGCTGTCCCATTAAAAACTTATAAATCAGGATCACATTTGCGCTCGTGCCAGCACTAGTTCCTAAGAAGATATTCTTCACGAGAGGCCTTGGCAGGGGAAAGAGCCTGCTGCAGTCATTTGAGGAAGCACTGAGGGATGCAGGTATCGCTCAGTTCAACCTTTCGAGCATCAGTTCCATATTTCCACCAAACTGCGAGATTGTTCCCACCAAAGAAGGTCTGGATCTACTCTCTGATGGTCAGATCCTCTTCACGGTTCTTGCACGAAATTCTTCGAACGAACTCAATCGGATGATCTCTTCGGCAGTTGGTTATGCAATTCCCAAGGATCGAAACAAATGGGGATACCTCAGCGAGCATCACAGTTATGGTGAGACAGAAAAGGTCGCAGGGTATTTTTCTGAAAGATTAGCTGCGGAGATGCTGGCAAGTACAATGGGTCTCATTGACAAGCTGGTATGGGATTCTTTCAAGGATCAGTATGTGCTTGAAGACAAGATTCTTACTACAGGAAACATTTGCTCAACTGGAGTGGTAACGGAAGCAGGTGAGTGGACTACCGCAGTCGCCGCCGCAGTACTAATCGTGTAGATATGAAAGTTGAGGAAGAGGAATCATACTGGCAGAAATGCTGGCAGGATTCTGGCATATTTACTCCAGGGATAGATCCATCCAGGAAAAAATTCTTCATCACCGTTCCATTCCCATATGCCAATGGCGCACTTCATGTTGGGCATGGACGTACGTATACACTAGCTGACATTATCGCGCGGTACAAGCGAACCCAGGGTTACAATGTGCTCTTCCCAATGGCATTCCATCTGAGCGGTAGCCCCATCCTGGCGTTTGCGTCCAGGATAAAGGCTGGAGACCGGGCCACCATTGAACTCTACAGGGATTATCTCCGGGAATATGTGAGGTCTGAGAAAGAGCTGGAGCAGACTCTCTCCACCTTTTCAGAACCCATGAACATTGCGAGCTACTTTTCGAAGAGGATAAGGACCGATTTCGAAAGACTTGGATTTTCAATAGACTGGACAAGGGAGTTCACATCCATAGATCCGGTCTATCAGGACTTTGTAAGATGGCAATTTGTTAAGCTCAGAGAAAGAGGACTCATTAAAAACGGCAGCTACCCAATCCTGTACAGCAAGGAGGACGATAACCCGGTTGGCGAAGATGATATCAGGGATGGTGACACCGACAAGGTCACCATCGAGGAGTTCACCGCCCTCAAATTCCGCGGAGAGAAACACACCTTGCTGGCCGCGTCTGTCCGTCCTGAAACCATATTTGGCATCACGAACCTTTGGGTGAGCAATCAGGAATGTTACGTTGAGTGTATGATGGGTGGTGATAAATTTGTACTCTCAGAATCAGGCTATGAGAAACTCAAGCTTCAAAAAGAACACGTTGAAAACCTAGGCAGAGTCAGCGTCTCAGACCTGCTGAACGATCACTATAGCGTGCCGGTCACAGGAAAGAAGGTGATGGCTTACAGGACAGACTTTGTAAACCCACAAAATGCCACTGGTGTGGTATATTCAGTGCCAGGTCATGCTGTATGGGACTACATAGCAATCAAGCAGGGGAATATCGACCTCAACCCCATCTCCATAATTGAATTCGGAAGCAGGGAGAGCATTACCGTAGAGGGTCTTGTCTCGCGGTACTCAATAACGTCCACGGATGACAGAAATTCACTTGATGAGGCAACAAAGGTACTTTACAAGGAAGAATTCTACAATGGGTGGATGAGTTCCACATGCGGTGCATATGCAGGGTTGAGCGTCAGGGATGCCAGGGAAAGGATAAGAGCCGATCTGGATGGCGAGGGACTGGGTTTTACCTTCTACGAAACTTCTCGAATGGCTGAAACAAGGGGTGGCTCCAGAGTACTGGTTGCTGTCCTGAAGGATCAGTGGTTCATCGACTATTCTCCCAAGGATCTGAAGGCGAGGTCCCATGAGATCATCAGCGCAATGACCATCTATCCTGAATACTACAGGTCAGCACTCAATGAGGCCATAGACTGGCTGAAGGAAAGACCATGTGCAAGGAGAAGGACCATCGGCACAAAGCTGCCTTTTGACGAAAACTGGATAATTGAGTCACTGTCAGATTCAACACTATATCCTGCTGTTTACACCAATTATCGGCAACTCAAAGAACTGCATGACCGGCTGGGACACATCCCTGCAGAGGTATTAGATTATATCTTCCGGGGTGAAAGCAGTGAAAAGATGGGACCTCTGCCGGAAGATCTTAAGAAAATAGGAAAGGAGGCCAGGGAAAATCTGGAATACTGGTACGGCGTCGACATCCGCCTAACGGCCTATCCGCATATTTCCAATCATCTTTCATTCTACATCATGAATCATGCTGCCATACTGGAAGAGAAGTTCAGTCCTAGAGGCATTGTTATAGACGGCCTTGTAACCTCAAATGGATCCAAAATCTCAAAGAGCAAGGGGAATGTGGTAACGCTTCTTGGGGTGGTGAGGAACAATTCAGCGGATCTTTACAGACTTTATGTAGCACTGGTCGCGGACCTCGCCTCCACCATGGACTGGAACAACGACGACCTTTCTTCAATTAGAAAGAAACTCGATTTATTCAATGCCATCATGGAAAGCTTCAAACCGGAAGAGAGCAACCCTGTGGGAGCCATCCACGGCTGGTTCTATGCAAAGTTCATGCTACACGCCTCGCAGTACATTGAGAAGATGAACTCTTTTGATATAAGGTCGGCATTTATCCAGATCTTCTATGAGGTGTTGAATGATCTGAAGTACGTGGAAAGGAGAAACGGTTCGCGTAATGCTTCAATTTCTGGAGTACTGCGCCCGTGGCTGATCATGCTTTCTCCGGTTATCCCCCACACTGCAGAGAAGTTATGGAGCAGATATGTGGCCAAATCCCTTGTTAGTGGAGAGATGCTAGAGAAAGACTTTGTCCTTTCCCTCGGGCAACGTCTGATCGCAGCATATGGAAAGAGTCTGGATAAGTTTGTTCCGAACTGGAGGGAGCTTTCTGAAGAACCCCTGAAGCTTGCCAGTACGATCGTGGAGGCGGAAGATTACCTGAACCAGCTCATTTCCGATGTGAGGGAAATCATCAGGACAATCAGGATCACACCCAGTTCGGTAGAAATTTTCACATCTGGTCAGGAAAGCAGAATGATCTCAGAACTGATCCTGGCCAACAGGCCTGATGAGATCGAACCACACCTAAAACCATATATAGGTGAGGGGATGAAACTCAGGAAGAACATCTCCATAAAGCCATTCAGTGAGCTGGAAGTGCTGCTTGCCAACAGGGAATACCTGGAGTCCGTCTTCAACATCAAAGTTTACGTGAATGAGGGTCCCCTCAGCGTTGGAGGCAAGAATGCCTGGCCAGGAAGGCCTAAAATTACCATCAGATAGCTGCTGCTCACACCTCTTCCATATTAAGCTCGGGGATTTCCCACCCCTGAATATTGTAACAGCTCTATCCCGGGTTGCATCATGTGACTTTTTGGTGGCAGGCACAGCATGAATTAGATATAAAAATCAGGGATGCGGTGACAATGGAATCAGCCTGGAAGGATGTTAAACTTGCAGATTACAGGGAGGAACGGGTATACAGCTCGCGGTTGCTTGGAGGCGATAACAACCTGGTTCTTCATGGTGGAGGAAACACGTCCGTTAAGACGGAGGAAACGGATCACACCGGCAGGAGAATAAGGGTGCTCAGGGTAAAGGGAAGCGGCTCAGACCTGGCAACAATCGAGTGGAAAGGTTTTACCGGCTTGAGAATGGATGACATGGAACTGGCAAAAAAGATACCCACCATGACAGACCAGGAAATGATGGATTACCTGAAAAAAAGCATGGTTGACCCATCTGAACCTTCACCTTCTGTGGAGTCATTCCTGCATGCATTCATTCCATTCAGATTCGTCGACCACAGCCATTCCGATGCAATTCTCTCAATAACAAATACCAGTCTCAGGGAGGAGGAAATCAGGAAAATTCTCGGCAACGTGATGGTGGCTCCGTATTTCCCTCCCGGTTTCAAGCTAGCTAAGGCTCTATTGGGGCTTATCCAATCAATGCCCTCCGGCACTGAAGGCATCGTGCTCTCAAAACATGGGCTCTTCACCTTCGGGGAAACAGCCAGAGAAAGCTATGAACGACACGTAAAGATCGTTACGGAGGCTGAAAAGTACGCGGCTTTAAAGTCATCCGGGCCCGTTCTCAAACAGATAGCCAAAACGGTGGATCCCGCCACTGTGGAGAATTACCTCCCTGTATTGAGGGGGATCCTGTCAAGAAGCAGGAAAAAGGTCCTCAGGGTGGATCGTGATGGTTTTGCTCTGGAATATGCTTGTTCTGAACAGGCCAAACGCTTCAAGGATCACGGGCCTGCAACGCCGGATATGTTAATCAGGACAAAGTATGACTACCTCTATGCCGAAGGTATAGACAGTATAGAGAAGGATATCGAAAGCTTCGTGGAGAGCTACAAATCAGACTACAGCCAGTATATTGTGGATTTCCCCATGCATGATCCGTACCCGTCGGTGATCGTCTTGAAGGGGTTCGGGCTTATAACTGCGGGTATTTCCAGGAAGGAAGCTGATATAATTCATGACCAGGCCATTCACTCCTTCAGGGTAAACAGCACAGCCGTGCAGATTGCTGAACCTAGATTCATCACGAAGAGGGAGGCGTTTGAAATGGAATACTGGCCCCTGGAGGAGGCAAAACTCAAGAAGGCGGTCTACAGGAAGTTTCAGGGCAGCATAAGCGTCGTTACAGGGGCTGCCAGCGGCATAGGTGCTGAAGCTGCTGCAGAGCTTGCTCGCAACGGCTCCATCGTTATAGCGGTGGATAAGGACCCCTCAGTCATGGAAATGTTTCGGACATTGCCATCAGATACGTCAGCCAGTATCTATCCCTATGCGGCAGACATCTCCTCGCAGGATTCCGTTTCGGGACTTTTCAAATATATTACATCTAATTTTGGAGGCATAGACGTGCTGTTCAATAATGCAGGTATCCTCAGGACATCGTTCATAGAAGATACCGATCCTGAGTCCGTGGAGCTCAGCTTCAAAGTTAACTCAATGGGTACATTTCTGATGACAAAGGCAGCCTTCTCTATTATGAAGGCCCAGAAACTGGGTGGGAACATGGTGTTCAACATCACCAAGAACCTGACCAATCCGGGCCCTGGCATGCTTCCATATGGGGCCTCAAAAGCATTTGCCGCCCACATCTGCCACTACGTAGCAAAGGAAGGAGGACCATACGGGATAAGGGCTAATATCATCAACCCGGACAAGATATTCAAGAACTCGAGGATATGGGCAGACGGAGTGCTAGAGAAGAGAGCTGCTGCAAAACACCAGACCGTGGAGGAATACAAGAGATCCAACCTTTTGAGGGTGGAGGTTCTGCCCGAGCACGTGGCCAGGGTACTGGTTGCGCTACTTGACAGCGAGGTATTTGGAGCCACCACGGATGCCATGATCCCGGTGGACGGCGGGATCATTTAGTCATATGAACTGAGAGAGCACCTTCGTTAGCCTGAAGTCAATTCCGAACTCTCTGAAGTCCCTGCCTGCGATGAGTCCGGCCCTGAGGTTTCTTATCTTTCTGAGATTTCCCGACCTGGCGTCCATCAGGAGAGCAAAGAGATCCTCGAAATAGCCGATTTCTTTCCTGACACATCTTGAGTATGCTTCCTCGACTGACTGAAGGTCTGAATATCTGGAGACAGCTTCGAAGAGGCATTCAGCTGTTTTGATGGATGGCATAATTCCCTCTCCCGTGATGGGAGAAACCGCGCCTATGGCTTCTCCGATGCCAAATACATTCCCATTCCTGATCCCGTCAAAGAGTGGCTTCAGCCTGATTCTTCTTCCAGTGACCAGAATATGATCCCGCTTGCCCAGCTCCTCCTCAATGATGTCAAGATTTGGGGAACCCGCTCCAATGTGCCATCTGTTTCTCAGTGGAAATTCCCAGTAGTAACCGTTTCCTCCAGGGAAATACCTAAAATAGAAGTCACTGTGCTCTGCGTTATTGCACAGGTATTCCTTGGCTATCATGGTGAAATCCTCCCTGGCAGGCCCAAGCAGTGATCTTGAAATGCCGGTGGCATCCACGGTAATATGGCCAGAAGCCGAATGTAACTGGGCATGCTCCACAGGCATCCCCTCAAGGAGGTTTCGAATGAGCCTGTTTTTGTCCACTGTCCCCAGCCCCAGGGATCCGAAGTGGTAACTCGTGTCTGTGGAGGCAATTTCGACATTGTGTGACTCAGACTCTATAAACGGATCGATTTCAATGCCCACATTCTTCATGTAGTTTCCCATGGAACGAAGGTTTACCGCATATCCACATGGCAGATAGAAATCAGGCCTTCTGGGTTCAAACCCCCTGACATCGTAGCCAGCACCAACAAATCTCCTAAGCAGATATGACCCTGATACGCCAAGACCTGCAATGGAAATCAATTTATCACCTGCCCAGCGCTATAGCATAGTGAGGCTTATGAAACATCTCATAAAGATTGCTTATGATGGCGGCGGGTTTACGGGATACCAGAAAGGCAACGGCTCCAGAAGCGTTGAAGATTCTATCCTGCAGGCTCTCAATGCACATGAGATTTCTGCAAGCATCAGGTCTGCAGGGAGAACCGACCGGGGAGTGAGTGCTCTATCAAACTGCATCGAGATCGTCACCGACGCTGCATCAGGCACTGTCACTGGCATTCTTGGGTCGAGCTTCGACGACCTCTTTCCCGTTTCCCATGCCACTGTGAACGATGACTTCAACGTCCGGCACTGCGACACTAAATGGTACCGGTACCTTCTTGCAGAGTCAGTGGACATTCCGGCGATCAGTAGCATTCTTCGGAAGTTCCAGGGAACCCATGACTTCAGAAATTTCTGCCGGAGGGATCAGCGCAACACCGTCCGAACAATCGACGCGATCGAGGCGTCACAGCTGCAGGGATTTGTGGCAGTAGACTTCTTTGGCAGGAGTTTTATATGGCAGCAGATCAGGACAATAATGGGATATGCCCTTGAAGCGGTAAAGCTTCCAGATCCGCCGGAAGATCCATTCTCAGGAGACCAGAGATTCTCCAAGCCTTCCCCGCCGGAAAACCTGATCCTGATGGATGTTGTATACCGGGACATCCAGTTTGTCGCTGTGAGGCATAGATCTATGCGCAGGCGTATTGAGGTTCTGCATAGATCTGCCATGAGAAATGAGCTCCTCATGGGCTCCATTTCGAAGTTGCTGCTCACGGAGGCATAGCATTGCCCACATTGCCATTGTTCTTTAGGATCTTTGCCATAGAACATGGAGCATTCAGATACGGTATGCTTCACAACGGGAAGGGAATCCGGGAATGAAATTCGCTGAAGTCGCCGAGACATTTGAGGAAATGACCAAGACAACAAAGAGGCTGGAACTGAGCACGTTGCTTTCGGACCTCCTGAAGCGATCCGGCGAGGACCTAAAAATAATATGCTATTTGCTTCAGGGCAAACTCCTGCCAGACTATTACGGGATAGAAACCGGAATGTCCGATAAGCTTATCCTTGAGGCCTTTTCAAAGGAATACGGCAAGCCAAGGACAGTCCTGGACAAACAATTTGGCAAGCTCGGGGATCTGGGCAGCCTTGCCGAGGCTCTCGGCAGCAGGAGAGTGCAGTCTGGTCTGTTCTCAAGTGATCTCACAGTCTCTGATGTCTACTCCACACTGATGGAAATTGCCAGAACGGAGGGTAAGGGAAGCATTTCCCAGAGGATCGGGCTCTTTGAACGGCTCATAAGAAACTCAACCCCGATTGAGGCAAAATACATCACCAGGATCCTCACTGGAAAATTAAGGCTCGGGGTCTCTGATTCCACAATACTCAAGGCAATGACAGAGGCATTTGCCACCAGTGACCTGGGTGAACAGATTGAGGTCGCATTCAATTTCCACCCTGACATGGGACGCCTTGCTGAAATCCTCAGAGACGGCAAGCTGGAGCAGATACGTGCTGCGGCCCCCGATCTGATGATACCTGCGAAGGTTATGCTGGCTGAACGGCTGCCATCTCTGGACCAGATTCTGGAGAAGATGGGAGGGCGCGCTGCCTTTGAGTACAAATACGACGGCATGAGAGTCCAGATACACAAGGAAGGCGAGAAAGTCAGAATATTTTCAAGAGGAAGCGAGGAAACTACGGCCAATTTTCCGGACATCGTTGACGCTGCGATCAGGACTTTCCAGGGCAGGGATCTCATAGTAGACGGTGAGGCAGTACCGTTCAACCCGGAAACGGGTGAGATGTACCCATTCCAGGCTGTTTCCCAGAGGAGGGGGAGGATATACAACCTGGATGAAATGAGCCGGGACATACCTCTCACCGTATTCCTTTTTGACATTCTGTATCTCGACGGCAAACCGACGGTCATGGAAAGTTATCCAGAGAGGAGAAAATTGCTCGCATCAACTCTGGTTGAGAACGACCAGTTCAAGCTTGCAACAGTTCTCGTATCATCTGAGCTGGGAGAAATCGAAGCCTTCTTCGAAAAAGCAATCTCCGAAGGGTGTGAAGGAATAGTTGCAAAGAATGTGAGCGATGCATCCACGTATCGGGCCGGGGCAAGAGGTTGGCTGTGGATCAAGTTCAAGAGGGATTACAGGAGGGAGCTGGGCGATTCCCTGGATCTGGTGGTAATTGGCGCGTTCAACGGCCATGGGAGGAGAAAGGGCACTTTTGGCGCCCTGCTTCTGGCTAGCTACGATCAGGATCAGGATTTGTTTGAAAGCGTGTGCAAGCTGGGTACAGGGTTCAAGGATGATGTACTCTTCAACCTTCCTAAAATGATGGAATCATACGTGGAAAAGGAAAAACCCTCACGGGTGACATCTGGAATCATGCCAGATATCTGGATCTATCCATCCATTGTGCTTGAAGTGGTAGGAGCGGAGATAACTCTCAGCCCGGTACATAACTGTGCATTTGGAAAACTGAGTCCTGGCGCAGGTCTCGCTCTGAGATTTCCGCGTTTCACCGGACGGTTCAGGGACGATAAAAAACCAGAGGATGCAACTTCTACAAGTGAAATAGTCGAAATGTACCAGAATCAGAAAAAAACATTGGAAAGGGCCCAGTAACGAGCCCCAATTAAAAAAAACTACTCGTTAGAATGGTCCGAGGAATTTCCGCCTCTTGAGCGACCTCTGTCGCCAAAGCCGGATCCGCCTCTCCTGTAACCGCCGCCACCGCTTCCGCCGCCACCGTAGCTGCTTCCGCCTCTCTTGTAGTAGCCTGGCCGGTACTGGTTTTCGTACTCCTTCTCGCTCATGTCTAGGCTCTCGTTCACTTCCGTAACTTCCTCGGTTCCAGGGTTGAGTGAGCCGTACTTTCCGACATTAAGTCTCATGTGGCCCCTTACGAGGGATATGTAACCATTGTCGATATAAACCGTGCTAATATTCTTAGCCTGTTCTATCTGGTCTCCCCACAATGACAGAATAATCTTTCCGGTTTCATCACCGACGACTACTTCTGACACTGTCTTCTCTTCTCCGAATCTCGTGGTTATGGCTTTCGCTTCTCCGACCGATATAACCTTTCCCAGAACATTTACTCTTCTGGAGGAAGGTGTAAGGTCTTTAATTTTTGTGGTGCCTTCCATCTTATTACTTCCTTCGTCTTGGTAAAAGACAAGGCTTCATTTGTAATAGCTATTTAAGGTTGTTGTGGCGTTTCCAGGAAATGCTTTATACACTGACCTTTTCTTTGAAGTAGATGGGGTTATGCGATATGGGTTGAATAATTCCCAGCCCGGGAAAGTATATGTTCCCTGATTGAATGGCACCAGATGGAGCAGAGATCTTTTATACTGGTGACTGGCGGCTCACGGGGAATTGGAAGGGATATCTCAGAGAGCTTGGCTGAAGAGGGCAGGAACATTATCGTTCATTATAATCAGAATTCCCTGGAAGCACAGAAGGTGAGGAAACACTGCGAGGAGAAGGGAGTCGAGTGCCTCACTGCAGCTGCGGATCTGTCAACCATGGATGGAATATCAACCCTGAAGAAATTTGCTGAAGAAAATGCAGGTTCGCTTTCCGGGTTGGTAAACGCAGCCGGCATATATGAGGGCAATCTGCTGCATGAAATCACATTCGAGGAATGGGATAGTGTTCTCGATGTCAATCTCAGGCCAACGGTATTTCTCACGAGGGAGTTGCTGCCACTTCTGAAGAAGGCAATCAGACCGTCTGTTGTGAACATTTCTTCCGTGCTTGGTTTCAAGAATGATGTTTACGGGCTCTCATACCAGGCAAGCAAGGCTGCAATCATCCATGTCACACGATCACTGGCGAAGGCGCTAGCCCCGGAGATACGGGTCAATTCTGTATCCCCCGGATTCATCATGACGGACATGAACCGCGGAGGCTGGGAGGATAGCCAATTCAGGTCGAAAGTCGAAAAAATGACTCCGCTTGGAAGATGGGGCGTGGTGCGGGACATATCGG
>JAKAAY010000031.1 GCA_021802055.1 Thermoplasmata archaeon | reverse complement strand
GTATGTCATTGATCACGTGCAGCCTGTTTCCATGGAACCTGAAATCCAGGTAGAGTTCGTCCTTAAGCAGGTAGGCATCGTTCAGTGCCACAGAAGGTGCTTCAAGCAGTTTCCCGATGATCTTCATGCCCTCTACGTTGTTGATCCGTTCGGTTATCGCATAATAGGACCTCTTCTCCACGAGGTCCTTCCTCGAGAGAATGGGAGCCATGGCCGTACCAGGCTTGCCTGTCTTGGGAAAGAAGAGCTGGATGTATGTCCTTTCGTCCTCCGTGAAGGTGTATGCAGGTATCCTTTGATCCATTCTCGCAAGCATTTCGAATATGCCGCTGTGCTGCCTTATGGCAATAACGCATCTCCTGTCCAGTTTTGCGTGGACCTCGCTTATTTTCATTTTTCCACCTCTTCGAGCGATGACATCCATTCCCTGTAGCTCACAAGAGACTTGATCACTGGCCTCCACTCCTTCATGTCACCTGCAGACGAGGCAACTATGTGAAGGAATTCGTTTACGAAAAATGTTGGCAGGATCATGTATCCAGAGAAACTCGGTTTGTTGAATTCATGAAATCGCATGAGGGAAAATATTCTCTCGGCATTCATCTTCCCGTTTATGTATGAAACATAAGCGTTTTCAGTCGCTGCCTCATATATCTCACCGTCAACAATTGTGGTTATTCCTTTGGATTCCCTCGGCCTCCGTGACGTGAAATATACCGCTTGAATGTACTGTGAACCGGACGATATCTTTAACATCCTCGTCCATGAATCGCCAACAGGGTTGCGTATGGGAGTCAGTTCATCCTCCGGAGGGGTGAGTTCCAACTCCATCACTGATATGGGGGTTCTTGCATCGATGCTGGACAGGATGTTCCGTAATCCTTCGCTCCGACCAAAGTATTCAATGGATGCGTTGCCGGCATCAGGCAGTTGTCTCAACAGGATATCTGATACCTTGAGCGCGTCGCTTCCGTGGAAGATGAATTCCATCCTGTGAACGCCATCTGAGAGCCAGGAACCTACAAGAACCGCAGAGGGGACTTCCAGTATCGACTTGACCGTCCTGAAGAAAGCCAGGGATTCTCTTATCGGTCTCTTCACCCGCCATAACCCGTTCTTCTCCACTGCGTCGAACTCCTGGAGGAACATCCTCAGTTCGCGGCTCTGTTCTGCAGAGTCCGGAAAAAAGAGATTGATCTCTGTGGAATCCCCGTCCACATACATACCGACTTCCGATTTTATTGAGAAAGCCCTGGATGCCTCTGAAAGTTTTGTGCCTGGAACCAGGGAAAGCCTTAACTTATAGTCCAACTGGTCAAGAGCGTTGAACATTTACGACGACCCGTTCTTTGATGGTGGACGCATTACTGTCATGTATCCATTATCCGGTTTCGAATGGGCTTCACTTATTTTCATTCTCTGTTACCTCGCGTTTCGCATCTTGCGTGGCTGACCTGCAACCATGTAAATTTTTTCAACGACGCCGGGAAGAATGAAATGAAAAAAGAGTTAACCGGGAAGTTCACCACAAAGCATCTACGCTTTGACCTTAGATAAACATTTCGTGGAATATTTAACCTGACTTGTATATACATCATCTTCACCTTGTTGGCATTTTCCCTCTCTACGCATATTTCACTGAAATCAATTAATGCAGCTTAATGAGAATTACGCATGCAGAACCACTTGTTCCTTTTACAACCGAGGAGTACTCCTTATGAAAGGGCAGTTATCCGGGAAAACTCAGGTGTGACTACCTGCGGCAGAGAGTGGCAGGAATCGCTGCCAGGGAGGGGGTGAGGTTCAGCGCCTACATGGGCCGCCATACCTGGGTAACCCGCCTGCTGCGGAACGGCGTATCGATTTATGCTGTCTCAAAACTGCTCGGGCACTCCGATCCTGGAAGGATTGAGGTCTACCTGCACCTGTAGAAGGATGAGGCAATAGACGAGGTGAGGAAGAAGATGAAAGACAAATTTTTTCGGATGATTGATGAGGTGCGAATCTAATGCCGCGCGAACTGGTTAGAGCGCCGCGAGGGAGATTCGAACTCCCGATCCACAAGGGAACCAGATCTCAAGTCTGGCGCCGTACCACTGGGCCACCGCGGCTCAAACCCCAAACATAAGTGAGGTGGATTCCGTAAAATGAGGATGCTAATCTATTTTGCCTGATTTTGGCTTCAGGCATGATCCGGGTTGAAGAGTTCATACAGGATTTCGTCAACATAACCATGACCTTCCACAAATACATGCCTGGAACGCCTTCCAGACTCCTTGAAACCATTTTTCAGCAGGACCTTCATAGAGCCAATGTTGGGTTCGAAGACGGAAGAATGGAGCTTCCTGAGATTCAACCTCTTGAACGAAAATTCCACGACCAGTGATACAGCTTCAGTGACGTATCCCTTATTCCAGTGTTCCCTGGACAATACGTACCCGACATATCCGGTTCCGTTGTGGAAATCAAGCTCATGGAGCCCGATGAGGCCCACCATGGATTGTTCAGCGTTTTCCGCAATGGAGAACACCATATCGCTTTCCCTGGATCCAAGGTTGCTAATCCACTTCTGCTCGTCGCCATAAGTGTGTATGGAGTATGGCGCTCTCAGGTACCTTTTGACCTCCGGGTCATTTATGGTTGCAAATATGAAATTGATGTCGCTCTCCAGAATTATCCCCAGAGATACCTTACTGCCGTGCCGTATTATGGGTCTCTGAACACCATCCATCTTCGAATCTCTCTATCGTCGCGCAGGTATTTACCTGCGAAGCCGGCCGTTTGACCTTATGGAGGGCCGGCTTTTGTTTACACCGGTTCTTCCTGTTCTCAGGCCACGCCCCTTGTATCCCGCCGATGTGAGGCCCCTGTAGGCCCTGCCGTTGTGGCTGTCTGCGGTGATCCAGTTGATCCTGGGATCTGCCTTTATCTGGGGCTGTTCTGTGTCGACGAGAATGACTTCATAATATTTGTAGCGGCCATCCTCTCCCACGTAGTATGAGTTGAGCACCTCCGTGTTGGGAAACTTGTCAGCAGCGCGCTCTTCTGCAATCCACTGGATGCTCTTCTTGGGAGTGAGCCTATCGTATGCGAGCCTCCTTGGCCTTCTTCCACCCATGATCTTGGGGCGGTTCCTTCCGCCTCTCCTCACTCTTGACCTGACTATGATATACCCGTACTTACTGCGGTATCCCAGGGACCTGGCCCTGTCTATTCTTGTGGGTCTCTCCAGCCTCTCAACAGAGTTGCCGTTTCTCCAGTCTATCTGACGCTGCTTCTGAAGACCGTAAATATCGGATTCCTTAAGATCCTTCCATGCATTTCTTACCAGTGAATATGTGCTTGATTGTGGCATAGGATTCGCCTTTTGCTTGAGCTATGCTGTAGTTTTAGTTCATATTTATACCTTATCTACATTAGGTGTTTTCGTGGTAAAGCCGGGGAGAATCTGACCCATGAAAGGATCGCTTTTGAGGAAGAGATACGTGCTGCTCAGGTGCCCGCTCTCTCTTCAGCCCAGGCTTTCAGAGAACCTTCTTTCATCCTTTGGTGCCAGAAAGAAGGCGTATGGCGATCGTTACCTGATAGTGCTTACCGACCAGTTCAAAAAAGATTCATTGTGCACCTTTGTGGAGGCAGAATTCCCGGAGTGCAGTGTCATAACTGTCAGCGGCTCAATCAGGAAGTGCAAATCGGCTGCCTTGGGACTTCATTGAGCCCATTACAGCGAGGATATCTCCTGTGGGGTCAGGTACAGTTTCTCTGCCAGTTCCGTGAACCCTTTCTTGTCATGCCTTCTCATCATTTCCATGAGCCATAGCATATCCCCGGCCCTTCTTGTGCTGAGATGTACCATCCTGCCCACTTTCTCCGAGACGTTACGTCTTCCCATGCCGGATCCCTTTATTCTTGCCCTGTCCCTGATATATTGCGGGAACTGGTATTTGAAGTAGTGCTCGTTGAGGCGGTTTACTGCGAACCCAACGCCCGCAGAGACTTCCTCGGCAAGGTTCTTGAAGGCAAAGTGCTGCTTCCTGAACACCTGGTTCTTTAGCCAGTCTGAATATGCCAGAAGCGCAAAGGGCCTGTCGATCTTTGTCGTTTCTACCTCCATGTCCGGAAGGTTCTGGTCAATCCACATGATGTAGTCATCGGTATCGAAATCCTTGTTGCGGAGTGCCTGCAGTATCTTGCCGTAATTCCTGCTCCTGAAGGTCTGGTCAATAATATCGTACACGCTGCCGGGAGAGTCACGATCCCACAGTTCCATGTCATCCTCCGGTGCGTCCGAGAGGTGCCTCAGGGACTCAAGGTCGTTCAGTATTGCCCTGAGATCGGGCTCATTTCTTTCAATGGCTAGATCTATGGCCTCCTGTGAGAGCTTTACTTTCTCCGTTTCCAGAATCTGGTTTATCCGTTCCCTGACCCTTGCTATGTAGGCACTGTATTCCCTGGTCCTTCTTCTTGTATATGGGCGGAAGTCCAAGACTTCGCAGTTTTCGATTATGGCCTGGGCAGAAGACTTTCTCCTGAAGTCGTAATATTCGTTCATTGTGAGGGCAATGGGGTTATGGGTCTCCTGCACAATTTCAGCCAGTGCCCTGATGCCTCCCGTATCGCCACCCGTATCCGTGGACCTTCCCTCGAATATGTTATCAGCCTCGTCCACCAGTATGAGCTTGTCCGGTCCTCCATGGGTGTCATCCATTGAGAATAGGTCCCTGTAAAGGCCACCCATCTTTGCTACCAGCTTCATCTGCTCGGCGTTCCGCCTGTCAGAGGAGTTCATCTCAATGAGCTGAAAACCGACTTCCCTTGATATGACGCTGAGCGCAGTGGTCTTCCCTGTGCCGGGGTCCCCGTAGAGAATCATTCCCTTCTTGGCCACGTCGCCGCTCTTCCATCGGTTCATCCACGATACCATGGTTTTGAGTATCTCCGGCGAGATGATCAACTCTGAAATCCTTGTGGCTCTGTACTTTTCCGCCCAGGTCATGGCTCTCAGGCTTAGGGGGTGAGATTAAAAATACTTTTTGGAGGCAGTGTCAGGCGTGCCCATGATGCTGTTTTCCAATGGCAATATTTAAGATTGGGGAGTCTGATCGCCTCGCGTTGCTTTCCTCTAAATCTCCCGTCCTGGTTCTTCAGAATCTGGTCAATGCCCTGTTCGGGATTGTGGCCCTCTTCTTTGTTACCAGGTTCTATCCCATTGCCTGGGGCGTCCTTGCCTTCGCCATTGGTTTTGTTGGGCTTTTCACGCTCATCAATGATCTGGGTTACTCCACAGCGGGAGTCAGAACAATATCCCATGAGCAGAACCCGGAGGAGGCCAATGGTACTCTCCTCATGGTAAAGCTTGCACTTGGAGGGGTGTTTGTGGTTGTTTCTGTCGTTTCCCTCTTTGTTTGGGTGTATGTCCTGCACAGGGGATTTGAGTACCAGGCAGAATTCTGGGCTTCCCTTGAACTGATCCCGTACTACCTCTTTACGAGTCTCATAGGCTTTGCACAGGCGAATTTCACCGCAAAGATCAGTCCTGCCAGAATTGGCGTGCCATCCATGGTGGAATCCATTCTGCGCAACTCTATAATAATCATCCTGGTCGTGCTTTCCGTAAGGAGCGTCGTCCCAATATCCACCAGTGACATGATGCTCATACTGCCCGGGATTTACAGCTTCACGTTTGCCGTTTATCTCGGGGTCTCACAGTACATGGGAAGACCCTGGAAAATTGGGAGACCCACGCGGAAGATGCTTTCGGTTCTCACTGCTCTTGCACTTCCCCTGGCCCTGTCCTCCAGCGTTTCTGTCATCAACGGGAACATCGACAAGGTGCTGATCGAGTTCTTCTACCACGCCGATGCCACCGGTGCCTTTTACCTGAACCAGAGGCTCGTAACGGTGGTCTCCAATTTTGCCTTTGCAATATCTGTTTTCTTCATACCCCTGCTCACAGTGGCCGCGAAGACAGGAGACCTGAAGAAACTGGGAGACACCATACGGGACCATGAGAGGTTCATAACCCTCTTCATAGCACCCATAGTGGTTGTATCAATCCTGCTTGGCAGGTTCATTCTCAACCTGTTCGGTGGATATTATTCGGGCTATGCACTCCTTCTGCCACTGCTTTCCTTATCGGCCTTTTTCAACATCTCAGCTCAGCCGTACTATTCAGCCGTAGTGGCCAGGGGCAGGACCACGGTGGTTGCCTACGTGACAATATTCACCATGGCCGTGAACATAGCCCTGAACCTCCTTCTCATACCACAGTCCGTCCTCGGCTACAGCGGTTTTTCACTGGGAGTAACCGGAGCCGGAGTCAGCACAATGGTTGCCTCTCTCATAATGAACATTTCATACAGGATTTACCTGAAGCGCGAGATCGGGCTCAATCTCAGGACGCGAACTGCTTACATGGTTTTCCCTGCCCTGGTTCAGGGTGTGTTTCTGGGGTTGCTTCTTATGTTTGTGCAGCCAAACCCCATTGTCGAACTCCTTCCGGTGGCTCTGATATCCATACTGATATTTTTTGGCGTTGCACTGGCAATGAAGTTCACCACCTTCAGGGAACTCAGTGACTTCCTGCGTAACGTGAGCCCGTTAAGGCTGGGTTACCACATAAGAAATGAGAAGAACTAGGGAACTATCTTGAATTCCTGCTGCATTTTGTGCAGAGTCCTTTCAGAACGAGGCTGGCACTCCTTACCTTCCTTCCGTCGAGGGAAAACTGTTCGAGGAGGTTGCTGTTCTCAGATAAGGAAACATCCTCGATGGTGCCGCATTTTTCACAGAAAAGGTTTGCGTGTGCATCAAGATTGCTCTCAAACCACGTGGTACCGTCTACTTCAAAAGAGTTGATGATCCCGTTGTCCGTGAGCGATCGGAAGATATTGTAAACGGTGGCAAGGGTGATGGACGGTTCGCTCTTCTTGAGCTTCCTGTACACTTCTTCTGCCTTGAAGTGCTCACCTGCTTCCATTATAACGTTCATGACGCTGAGCCTCTGGGGAGTTACCTTCAGGCCCGATTTCCTTAACAGTTCCACGTGTTCTTGCTGTTCCACTTAATCATAATTATCTTTTGCATCTTAAAGTTACAGGCTAAAGATAACGGTCAACTCATGGATATTTCCTAAAACACTTTAGCCTGAATGCCGGAAATATCGCAGGAATGTGAAAGGTATATTCACTGCCGCAGCATAGAGAGGCGTTGAAGATCATAGGAGTTACTGCACCTTCAACAGGGTCCGGCAAGACAACGGTATCGCTGGCCATAACCCATGCCCTGGAGAACTCGGTTTCCATAAAGGTGGGACCGGATTATATAGATCCCATTGTAACGAGGGCATCCACGGGTCACGATACCTACAACATGGACAGATGGATCCAGGGAAGGAATTACAGGGACAGAATTGATCTCCTGAGCCTTAATCACAGCTATGCCGTGGTGGAAGG
Organism: Thermoplasmata archaeon; assembly: GCA_021802055.1. Lineage (GTDB taxonomy): Archaea > Thermoplasmatota > Thermoplasmata > Thermoplasmatales > Thermoplasmataceae > JAKAFX01. The sequence continues at coordinate 6,856 of JAKAAY010000031.1, read as the reverse complement.
CGTCATGGGTTTCTATGATTCAGGTTCTACCATGAATGTGAGCACGGAATACTACTTCTCCAGGCTCAAGATTCCTTACATCCTGGTTGTTGACGTGTCAAAGCTTGCCGAGTCCGCATACCATATGGCAAGGGGTTTCATCAACAGAAGGTGCGTCGGCGTTGTGATAAACAACTATTTCGGTGACAGACACCTCTCCATGGTCCAGCAGGAGTTCCTGAGGCATGGCATCAGGATCGTGGGGAGAATCCCTCATGACGCCGGTCTTGCCATTGAGGAGAGGCATCTGGGACTCAACGTGGAATCCGGGAAGGAGAGGATGAAGCAGGTAGCCCCCCGGGTTGCAGAGCACCTTGACATGGAGTTCATTGAGAGATCTGCCGCGGAGTATGTTCCGCGAAGGCGTGTGGTTCCTCCAGGTCAGAGCTGCGGGCCACTCAGGATAGCAGTGGCTTATGACGATGCCTTCAGCTTCTACTATGCATCAAGCCTGGATTTCCTTTCCAGGCATGGTCAGGTAACATTCTTCTCACCCATTGCCAACCAGTCTGTGCCTGATGCAGATATGATCTACATAGGTGGTGGATACCCCGAGATGCATTCAGACAGGCTGGAACAGTCTGCGGGGACAAAGGAGTGGATTCTCGCTCACCATGAATCAGGCAGACCCATAATTGCAGAATGCGGCGGACTGATGTACCTCATGGACACTATCGCGATGAACGGGGCCAGGCACGGGATGGTTGGTCTGTTTCACGGGGTGGTAAACTGGGAAAAGAAAGTGACCATAGGATACACCAGGCTGAGATGCGATCGGGCCAGCGTCATGTTCCGGAAAGGTGACACTGTAATGGGCCATGAATACCATTACAGCACCATCTCAACTGATCTTGATCCGTCACTAACAAACGTGATTGGGAAGGGGATAAATGGGAAGGACGGGCTCACTGACGGAAATGCATTTGCCTCCTATTCGCACTTCGACCTCCAGAGATACGGGGAGAGAGTGATCAGGTCGGCACTTCGGGCCAGCAAAGATAAATAAGCGCCGTGCCAATCTGATTCTGTAATGGAGAAGCTGAGAGGATTCCGGGACATCTATCCGGAGGAAATGAGGGGACGCGAGAAAATCTTTTCAGTTGCGGAGAGGGTATCCAGATCATTCGGATATGAGAAGATCGATTTCCCCAGCCTCGAGCCCATGGACCTGTACAGGATGAAATCCGGTGAGGAACTGGTGGGGCAGACATTTTCCTTCGTGGACAGGGGAGGGAGAGAAGTGACGCTGGTTCCTGAGGCTACGCCCTCCGTAGTCAGGATGCTGGTATCCAGGAAGGATCTGTCCTGGCCTGTTCGCTGGTTCAGTTTCCCGAAGTTCTGGAGATATGAGGAGCCACAGTCCGGAAGGCTCAGAGAATTCTACCAGTTCAACGCTGATCTGTTTGGCCCTGATAATTATGCTGTGGACGCAGAGAACATCAGCCTGGCAGCAGGCATCCTTGATGGATATGGGCTATCGGGACACTATGAGTTAAGGATCAACAGCAGAGAACTCATGAACCTGCTGATTTCTAAAACCGGCGCATCAAGCATACCAGCAGTGCTTGGAGTGATCGACAGGCTGGAGAAGACTGACCAGGAAACACTGCTTGGAGACCTTGTGAAATGCGGCATGCAAAGAAAAGAAGCTTCCAATCTCCTCGAACTCATAAGCACGCCTGCATCCGAGCCGGATCTGAAAAAGAAGCTATACGCCCTTCCTGGGAGCAAACCCATCATGGAAAAGCTGGAAAAAACCATTTCCCTCGTCAGGGCATCCACCAACAGTGACATTACACTGCATATGTCCACCGTCAGGGGCCTCTCATACTACACAGGCATTGTTTTCGAGGCATTCGGGAAAGGAGAGAAAACCAGATCCATACTCGGGGGAGGCAGATACAACGAGATGGCAGCCATGCTTTCCGGTTCACCCATACCTGCCATCGGTTTCGGCATGGGCGACGTGGTGATTGAGGGACTGATGCGCAAGCTGGGCATCTGGAACGAGTCCAGGCCATCAGCAAAGGCTTACATCTGCACTGCTTCCACGGATTACCTTGAATACGCGTTCACCGTTGCAGGCCTGCTAAGGCGCTCCGGAATGGACACGGACATCGACCTGTCTGGAAGGAGCCTTTCTGCCCAGATGAAAAGCGCCGCGAAGAGCGGAGCGAAGAAGGCCATCATCATTGGGGCCAGAGAAAAGAGCGGGAGGAAGGTCACCCTGAGGAACATGGAGACTGGAGAGCAACAGGAAGTGGACCTTGAAGGCGCCCTGATGCAATTCTAGGGCCATTGATTTCCTTGCACTTGCTGCTAGGATGTGTAAAATCACACAGTCCCTCCTCGTTAAGAGCCGAAAAGGTTTATTAATTTCCTAGGGCTTATAGAAAAAGGAAGATCTGACGTGTCTGTTGCATTTATTCTGGTTAGCACAGTTCCGGGCAAGGAGCATGAGGTCTACAACAAAATTTCCAAGATCCGTTATGTGGTTGAGATACATCCCCTGTTCGGCGAGTACGACCTCATAGTGAAGATAGACGCAGAGGATTTCACAGAACTTGGAAAGATAGTGATAGATCAGATCAGGACAATCGAAGGTGTTATAGACACAAAAACTTTAACCGCAACAAAGATGTGAGGAATTGAATATGACATATTTCTGGGATCCTTGGAACTGGGCAGTATTCATTCTGGTGATACTGGCCATACTGGCAATTACACTGGTGGTGCTTGGAGTGATGACGGCCTACTTTGGAACGGGCAAGAGCAGAACAGTCGGAGTCATCCTGTTTGTGGCCGGCATCGTTATCGGCATACTGACTATTTACGTGTCGCTGGACTACTTCAAGCCTACGGGCGGTCTTATCCAGTCCGTTATTGTGCCCACGTTTTTCTATGTGGCTGCCGTGGCAATAGGGGCCGTTATCGGGCTTCTGATATTCCTTGGTGCCATAATGAAGACCTGAAAGGGTCTTTCACCCTATTTCATGATTGTTGGTGCGGATTCAGCCTGAGTAACTTTTTAATGTCCCGGTTTGATGACGTTTATGGGAGCACCAGATAGATCTCTGAAGGAGATAGAGGAGTACATTTCGCAACACCTCAAGGGGAAGGGAATCCTTGCATGTTCTGGCGGTCTTGACAGCACCCTGCTTGCCGTTGTGGCATCCAGGGTTGCCGGCGATAAACTCCTGACGGTATTTGTTGACACCGGCCTCATGCGCATGGAAGAGAGCGGCAGGGTAAGAGCCATTTTCGACAGATACGGACTGAACTACAGGATAGTGGATGCCTCTGAGGAATTCTTCAGTGCGCTGCGTGGCGTCACCGACCCCGAGCGTAAACGCAAGATAATCGGTGCCAGATTCATAGACGTATTCGAGCGGGAATCCGGAGAATTCGGTGCAGAGTACCTGCTGCAGGGCACCATCGCTCCTGACTGGATTGAAAGCGGGGGAAGCGTAAGAGATACCATAAAGAGTCACCATAATGTCGGTGGGCTGCCCGAGAGAATGAAGCTGAAACTTGTTGAACCTCTCAGAGACCTTTACAAGGATGATGTCCGGGAAATTTCTGCATATCTGGGTCTTCCAACCGATGTACAGCCATATCCGGGACCCGGTCTTGCCGTGAGGATCATCGGGGAGGTCACCAGGGATAAGGCAGACCTGCTCCGGGCCGTCACCGCCATTGTTGAGGATGAGGTGAGGCGGGCCATTCCCCCGGAGAACCGGCCATGGCAGTACTTCGCCGTGCTTCTCCCGGTGAGTACAACCGGAGTCCATGGCGACAAGAGGACCTATGGCGGTACCGTGGCTCTTAGGGTGTTCAATTCAATAGACGGCATGAGCGGAACGTTCACCAGGCTGGACTGGGAACTTCTGGACAGGATATCCACGAGAATAACCAATGAGCTCAAGGAGATAAACCGTGTCACCTATGACATAACCAACAAACCCCCAGGTACCATAGAATGGGAGTGACTGGCACATGCACCCTGGAAATGAAAACAATATCTACTGACGCGTGGTTCTGCTGGTAGTGAGAGTAATGCGAAAGTTGGGGATCTCCGGCACGGGAGAGAACGCCTCCCGGATTGCAGCATCATGCATGAAGGCAGGTTTCCAGGTGATCATCTGCGGCAAATCCTGGAAGGACCTGAGAGCATGTGCTTCCCTGCTTCTAAAGGGTGATTCGCCGTTCGAAAATATGTCCGGAAAGATTGACACGCAGAGGATTTCAGACGGGCTGATCTTGAGCACGGAAGCCGCTGCATTTGCAGATGTTGAAGCAGTCTTTGAGGCTTCAGGATTTTCAGTTCCGGAAAGAAGGCAGTGGGTTGAGAGAGTCGTCAGGTCAACCGGCGCCGACACGGTTGTCGCGGTGGCACTGGGATCAGACCGGCTGAATGAGTTGGTTGGCAGCGGCCTTGATTCCCCGCGGATCATGGGAGTCAGGTTCTTCCGCTCCTCGCATGGCAGGACCGTTGCAGAGATTGTGGATGGAAATGGCACAGATGGTGCTGCACTCAAGAAAATTGCCACCCTGGCAGACTCCATATGGGGAGGGCATATTACGGCCCGGATTGACAGCGGTGAAGGAATTATCCAGTCCATGGGCAGGATGATCGCCATGGAGACCCTTGCCATCATGAGGGATGGAGTGCCGCAGGAAGTCCTTGACAGGGTCTTCAGAACCAGGCTGGGATTCCCGCACGGATCAGGCGATATAATGGAGTGCTCAAATACATCACCAGATAGCGTGCATTCTGGAAAACCGGCATGGCACGGGCATGATGGTACGGCACATGGGGTGGCCGGTTGGAACCGGGAATTGCCGCCTACCACGGAATTGCTCAGCTACATGGTGAACCCTGCAAGGCTTCTGGGATCATCGATCAACATGGCTGCGGGACTTGTTCGCACCGGGTCCCTGAGCCTGGAGGACGCAGAACGTGCGATGGTCATGGCCTTGGGATGGCCTGCGGGAATACTTTCCATGGCTGACAGGATCGGTCTGGACTCCATTGCGGCAGAGCTTAAGAGGATGCATGACCAGACCGGAGATACCTGCTACATATTGGATCCGCTGATCGAGGGTATGCTGAAGGAGGGCAAAACGGGGGAGATGTGCGGGGAAGGATTCTTCAGCTATCCTGTTACGCACTCTGAATTTGGTTCGGTAAAGTTGGATAGAATGGGGAACCACTGCCTCATATCCATGACCAGGGAGAGGAAACTCAACTCCCTTGACGCCGGTACCTGGAAAGGACTGAAGCTTGCGCTGGAAGCTGCACAGCAAGACCCGGACATACTCACGGTGTTTATCACAGGCTCGGGAAGGGCATTCAGCGCCGGGGACGACATCGACATGATGCTGCAGTGGCAGGGTTCCGCGGATGCTGCTGAATGGATGAATAATTACGCGAGACCGCTTCTGGACCTCCTCAAAACTTACAGCAAGCCGCTGGTAATGCTGGTCAATGGCCTGGCCTACGGTGGAGGGTGTGAACTCACGATGCTGGCCGACATCGTTGTTGCAGCGGACGATGCGCTATTCGCATTGCCTGAGGATACCATAGGGGCAGTCCCGCCGGTTGGGACCACATACGGCATGATTGTGAACAGGAGGATTGCCAGGTACCTGTTCACAGGCGAGGAGTTTTCTGCAGGCGAGGCCATGCGCCTGGGACTGGTGGATATCGTGGTGCCACGAGCGCAGGTATTCATGGTGATGAAGGAACTGGCCCATAGCATCTCCCGGAACTCCAGGGCCTCGGTACTGGAAACGAAGAGGCTGATCAACATGAGTACCGCACAGCTTGAAACTCTGGGGCGGGCAGGGGAGGATGCCCTGGTGTCGCTTGCATCTTCTGCGGCTTTCAGGAACAGCATGCAAAAGTTTGTCAGTAAGAGACGCCGCGAAGATCCATAACCATTGTGCGGGCACGTTCCATGACGGTTGCCCTTCATTATTTCAGTTTAACTGCGCGCCTTGCCATGCATGGTCTGCCTGGGGACCGGATCAGGGTCTTGCCCTGCAATCCGGGTAATTGCTGTAACTGAATCCGCTCTAATACAAGCGCATAAACCTTAATGGCATATATTCGCTCAGCAGAAATCATTAAGGGAGCCTATGGTACATCTGAGTGCATTCGGATCGGCGGACAACCCGCGCAATCAGGCTCACCATGGCAGGCTGGCGCGTCTATGCCTCAGGGAAAACCGGTAAGAGTTCAGTCTGATGTGTCACGCCATTATGTAGATGCGGCATTATGGACCGAAAGATCCATATATTATGAATACAGTATATTAATAAGATGATTAAACTTCTTGCCGAGACACCAGGGGATCAGAAGATCATTGACAATCTGCAGCGATCTCTTGATCAGCTCAGGAAACACATGGAGGAAAGAATCAGGGAATTCATCGAGGAGAACAGGAAACTCAAAGATGAGCTTAATGAATACAAAAAGAGGCATCCCTCCAATATAGGCGTGAAGAACGGAAAGACATATGACATCGCAGTATCCGGGGATGCACATCCTGAAAACATCATTCCCGAAATGCAGGAGAAGAGAGAACCTGGAGCACAGCCAGGTCACAAAGGTCACTTCAGGATCAGATCCAGGCCGGACAGGAAGATAAGGATCCATCTGGATCTGCATGAATGCCCGGAATGCCATTCTCACCTGAAAAGAAAGGGATCAAGGAAGAGAATTATAGAAAATATCCCAATCATAAAACCGGATATCACAGAATACAGGATGGATCGTTTATACTGTTCCAGATGCCACAGGATATACGAACCC
>JAKAAY010000011.1 GCA_021802055.1 Thermoplasmata archaeon | reverse complement strand
TGTACACGATTTTCTGGAGGAAAACTTTGTTGTAAAGCTTCCTTTCAAACGCCACTCTGGAAACAAAATTGCAGGCACCATTGAATTTGATGAAGGTATTGGTCAACGCTTCCCGCTGTTTATCATCTGGAAGCAACTTTATCTGGAGGGTTTTAAGCATAATATTGATACGACAATTCATTGTATAATGGTGTCGCAATTCCTCCCACCCCTGAAGAGGTGGGCTTCCTTGCGACTGATCGTAAGCGTCTGGTACAGCAGCGACACAGACTCATGCCGGAGACCGTGGTGCATGGATAGAGACAGTTCTATACAGCACCTGGTTGACTGCCCCAACATCATATCGTGGTAACCGGGCCCTCGTGTTTGCGGATCTTGAAATCAATGGAGGGTGGAAACACCATGAGAATTCCGGATATTCGGTATCACGGTGTTGCGCCAGTTCCTCTAAGTCTGTGACAATGATTTTACGACGTGATGGAGAGGTTTAAGTAATCCTTAAAAATGCAGATTCCCGGTGATGACGTCCACCCATAACTGCCTCAAAGGCTGATGACGTCTGCTTCATAGTGAGAGTATGACGCTGTTATGGGTTGAGACAATAGTCCAGATAGTCGGAGTAATGATCCTGTCACCCCTAGTGACCGGAATCCTCAACAGGACGAAGGCCCTCTTTGAGGCTAGGCGGGGCCCCCCCATATTGCAGCCCTATTATGATCTGGCCAAGTTTCTTAAGAAGGAGCTTCTTCTGCCTCCGAATTCCACAAGAATTTTCTTCCTTGTCCCCTTCTTTGTTTTTGGAATCTATATCCTCATCTCCTTCGTGATTCCAGTCATTTTGCCGTTTCCGAATTATCTTTCTGTCTCGGTCGACTTCCTTGGAGGTGGCCTTCTATTCGCCCTAACATCCGTATTGCTTGTGCTAGGCGCCCTGAATTCAGGAAGCAACATATCCGCGATAGGAGCTAGCCGTTCTGCAACGTTCTCTGCGTATGCTGAGCCTACGCTTATATTGGTTTTCTTCGCAGTAGCGCTGATTTCAGGGACCAATAACCCTTATGTCACCAATGCAGTACTGTCGACATCGGTAACGGCATATCTTGGTCTTTACCATCTGTTCGCCACGGTCGCATTCTTTATGCTGCTTCTGTTTGAAACAGGTCAGCTGCCCCTGGAAAGCAGTTCAAATATGGAACTGGGTATGATTGACGAGGCCCGCGTTTACGAATACTCTGGCCCCCATCTCTTCATGATAAAGTACTCTTCGATGATCAAGCTATATCTTCTGGGCTCAGTTTTCCTCAACGTATTTGCCTTCCCGTGGTTTATGCAGGACGGCCTCATTGGATCCCTGGCTGACATCCCCATAATGTTTGGCAAATGGCTCGTGCTCATTGCGATGCTTGTGGTGGTGAATGAGAGCCTTGGAAAAGTACGACTTTTCAAGATCCAGGATTTCCTCTCCATTTCATTTGCTCTTTCCATCTTCTCCGTCATAACCCTGACTCTTGGGGGGATAGCATGATCTACCTGGAGATAGAAGCCATACTTGGAGCACTGATCCTTGGATCCACCCTCGTTGTGCAGACACGTTCCTATATACGCCCCATGATTAACACCGTCGTCACACAGTCAGTCCTTCTGGCCGTCACTGCGACTGTCATCGGAGTCACCACTGACGCCCCGGATCTCATAGTGCTTGCTGCGCTCATCGTGGTTCTCAGAGGTATACTCATACGGCACTTTCTCGACCTGAAACTCCCCAAGTCAAAAATGTTCGTCAAGGAGTCTTCCCACGGCGTGGCATCCGTGAGCATATATAGCGTGATAGTGCTGATCTTCTCATTTCTCCTGTACAGGTACCTTTTCTTTCAGATAACACAGGCTCCGCTTGGTGCCATAGGGTTTTCCATGGTTGTGCAGGGTCTTCTCCTCATCGCCACAAGGCGTAACAGCTTTGCACATTTCATCGGTTATGTTGAAGAGGAAAACGGCATCATTTTCATGAGCCTGACTATTATTCCACTGCCATTTATCGTGGAGATCAGCGTCCTCCTTGACGTACTCGCCCTCATAATCGTTGGAACCGGCCTTGTGACAGAAAACGTTGAGCACCCGCGGATCGAGGAGCTGATGGGATGAATTTCATAATTTTACTGCTAATATCAGTACCTTCTTTCCTGTCGCTGGGCTACTTCTTGAAACAATTCAGGCAGATCGCAGTCATATCTGCATCCATCAGCCTCGCCCTCTCCGTGTATATACTGGTATCCGGGCTGGAACTTTCTGGTGATTTTCTTGTGGACTACCTGTCCCGTTTTTTCATCATAGCAATTGCTTCCATTTACCTTCTTTCAGTGGTATTTGGTCTAGGATATCATCACAGGATGGGAGAGTCAAGGAATATGAGACTCCACCTGTCCCTCATGGATCTATTTGCATCAAGCATGTTCTTTTCAATCACGGTGAATAACTTTGGGCTCCTGTGGTTTGGAATTGAAGCGACAACCGTTTCGAGCACTCTTCTTCTTGTGATTGAAAGGGAGCCATTGAAAATAGAGGTGGCCTGGAGGTATGTGATAATCGTCTCCGCAGGGTTGACCATAAGCCTGCTCTCCGTTGTGGTGATGTATTATAATTTCCACACCCTTACCATAAGCAGTCTGCTATCCAGTCACGTTGCCTATTCAGAACTCACAGCGATTGCTGCAGGAACTGCGCTGGTAGGCTACGGGACAAAAATAGGTCTGTTTCCAATGCACACATGGCTCCCAGATGCCCACAGCGAAGCCCCTTCTGAGATAAGCGCCATGTTCTCGGGAGTCCTGCTGCCCGTTGCAATTTATGCACTTTACCGGGTGTATGAGGTAACCGCGTCGCCCGCAATAACGAATCTCTTCATCTTCTTCGGGATTACCACCATAATATACTCTGCCCTTATGCTGCCTTCCCAGCGATACTACAAGAGAATGTTCGCATATTCCACAATGGAGAATATGGGCCTCATCCTGCTGGGCTTCACCATTGGGGGTATAGCGCTAACTGGGGCAATGATTCTCCTTGTCACGCATGCGTTTGGTAAGGGAGCCGCATTTTACTCATCGGGCAACATCCTTGAAAAGTACGAATCAAAGAAAATCGCTGACATCCATGGCCTCAAGGAGAGGATGCCATATACATCGGTCGCCCTGATTATGTCATCTCTTGCAGTAACCGGGGCGCCTCCCTTTGGCACATTTCTTGGGGAGTTCCTCATACTGGCCGGGTTATATGCCGGCGGTTACCTGCTAATAGTTGCTCTGGTGGTGGCTTCGCTTCTCGTCGCGTTTGCCAGCATAAATTTCCATGTTTCAAGAATGGTGTTTTCAGGTAATGAAGGGAAGATTTCAGAGCCTTCGGGTTCCCAGGTGGCCGTGGCGCTTTCCGCGTCTTCCATAACCCTCCTGATCCCTTTCTTGTTTCTAATTTACGGGGTGATCTGATGCCGCATGATGACGTGATCACAGGCGCCGTCTCGCAGGAGAAAGACATGTACGAGGTAACCCAGGGCTTTGGCACACCATCATGGAAAACCTTCCCTGTGGAACAGATCAGGAACCGTGAGGACTTCAGGGTCTGCACAGGCATATTTGAAGAGGAAGCAGAGGGGGCTGACGTTCTCAATTTCTCCTACGGGCCCTCTACTGGCGGGCTCCTGGAGTCATGCAGGTTCAACATTTACACCTATGGGGAACGCATTCTGTCGCTCAGGCCGGAACCCCGGTACAAGGACAGGCAGTTGCAAATTTCAGGGTCATCCCTGGATATGGCGAATTTAATGCTGGAGCGCTATTGCGGCCCTTTGAGCGCATTCTATTCCGGCATGTTCTGTGCCGCAGTGGAGTCCATGCTGGATTGTGACCAGGATAATGATCTGAGACTTGCACGCATCATAATGAATGAGATCGCCAGGATTGCTGATCACCTGAATGTAATCGCAAGGCTTGCAGAAGGGGCTTCTCAGAACGTGGCGTATAACCTGATCTTTGCTCTGAGGGAGAAGTTGCTCAGGATCGTGTCAAAGAGATTTGGTCACAGGTATTTCTTTGGCATAAACCACATCGGCGGGCTGGCAAGAGCTGCAGATTTCAGTGCAATTGCCGCGGAGATCGGGCAGATTGCCAGCGAGTTCAGCCAAATATGGTTGAGGCTGGAAAATTCAGGGATATTCATTGACAGGTTACAGGGAACAGCTACCTGCAAGAAGTCCTGGATGGTGGGACCGTCCGCCAGGGCAGCGGGTCTTGATGCAGACACAAGAAAAGCAGCCTCGTACCTGGAGTATGATGATCTGGGGTTCAAGGTTGCGGTATCTTCTGGTGCAGATACACTTTCAAGGGCTCTGGTGAGGAAGGATGAAATCTTTGCATCAGCGGCCATAATCGAAAACGCGGGAAAAATGATTCATGATATCCCGCTCGCCAGCGGCAGAAAGATAACTGATCTTAGCGGTGAAATATCTGTCAGGGCAGAAACGCCGGGAGGCGATTCCCTGATGCGGGTCTCTGTAACCAACGGCATGATCAAGAGAATATACATAAGACCCTCTTCGATCCAGAATCTTGCTGTTTTCTCCCACTCAATCCGCGGGAACCTCCTGACGGATTTCACATTCGGGTACGAGGGGCTTGGAATTCAGATGTCAGAACTGGGGGGAGTTCTGTGAAATCCTGGCTCGCCTACGGCATCCTTCACAGGCGTCTTACCACACGTTACCCTGGCAGGGAACCTGATGAAGTACCCTTATGGTCCACAACCCCCATGAGCACAGGCAAAGGAAACGCAGACTGTCCTGCAGAGGCAATTTCCGGGACCAGTGTGGATATGGGAAAATGCATCTCATGTGGCTACTGTGCCCCTGCATTCCTTCCCGACGGAAACCCAAAAACGTCTGTGGTACGTTCAACGGAGAGAAAATTCAGGAGGTCTTTCCACATCTATCTCTTCGACGCGGGGTCATGCGGCTCCTGCAACCTTGAGGTTAAGGCGCTGGAAAATCCGTATTATGATCTCAGCAGGCTGGGAATTTCCTTCTGTGCCACTCCAAAGCATGCAGACGCAATTCTTGTGGTGGGGGTTCTGGCTTTGGGGATGAGGGAACCGCTCATAAAGGCCATTGAGGCGCTCCCTTCTCCGAGACTTGTTTTCGCTGTGGGGGTATGTGCCATTTCAGGCGGCATTCTGGGCAAGTCCATAAAGGAAGTGGTGGAGGCGGATGTTATGATCCCGGGTTGCCCCCCAAACCCGTTTACCATACTCCATGCGCTCCAGAGATCCAGGGAGGGCAGATCATGATAATACCGATTCTGCTGGGTGCGGCGGTTGTACCGGTCCTCATATCTGCCTTCTCCGTAACCAGTTCATACAGGGCCGGCTCCTTCCTCTATGGATCCATCGCTGTTGCATCCCTTTATCTTCTTCTCGCGGGGACTTCAGTCCGCATGGTTGCTGGAGATTATCTTGCGCTCACGATCGATCCACTGAGCTCGGCATTCCTCATGGTGGTATCAACAGTCTGGGCCTTGACCTCGTTCTTCTCCATAGAATATGACCGGAATTCACGGTCCAATGCCGTTTCATTCCATCTTGCGGTACTTTCCATGATGGTTGTAATGGTCTCAGGTTCTTTCCCTCTCTTCCTTTTCGGATGGGAGGGTATGACCATCTCCGGTTACCTGCTCATCGGATACAGGAAGGGCATGAACAACATCCCTCCCTACGTCTTCCTCGTATACGGGGAACTCAGCACGCTCCTCGTAATGGTGATGGGAATAGGCATGTACTTCGAGTCAGGAAGCATGATATTCAGCACCGGCCCCTTTGACCAGGTCATACTTTTCCTTGGTATCATGGGTTTTTTCATCAAGATGGGAGTAATGCCATTTCAGATTACCGAGTGGCTGCCCATCGCTCATGGGAACGCAAGCTCCAATGGCTCAATTCTTTTCAGTGCAGCAATGACCACGGTGGCCCTGTACTCCATAATGAGGTTCATAACCATATCAGAACCGGGGAATGTCTTTGGTCTGCTCATCATGGGCATTGGTGCATTCTCACTGCTTTTCGGCTCCATTTATTCTGCCTCCGCGGAACACGTCAAGATGCTGCCTGCGTACAGCACCATAGAGAACAGTGGTGCAATGCTCATCTTTGTTGGTTCAATCATCGTGCTGGAGTCTCTTGGGCAGATGCATATTGCCGCATTTGCCTTCGCTGGGCTCATGATTTTTGCATTTTCTCACGCACTGTCCAAGGGAGGTCTGTTCATGTTTGCCGGTGTAATGGAGCGGAGCAGCGGTTCAACCGAAATCAAGAGTTACAAGGGTGGGAGCAATTCCACCTTCTATGGTGCAGGCGGCTTTCTTGCCTCCATATCTCTGGCAGGAATGCTACCCCTTGGCGGCGGTGTGGGTGAATGGATGCTCCTTGAGACTCTCTTCGTGATGTCTATACTCGGCAGTCTCTTGACCAGCCTGGTGTCTGTCATAGTCGGTGCGACAGCCGCTCTCGGAGGCGGAATATCAATAATATCCATGACAAAGATCTACGGTTTCGGTTCGCGCGGAGCCCACGCGAGGAAGGGCAAAGAGGGGTACATGAGAATTTCGCTTCTTGCCATGGGGGCATCAGTTCTCCTGGTTGGGCTCCTGTCCACTGTTTACCTGGACGCAATTGGCAAAATGATAATGGAATACACGGGGATCAATGCAGGGGCTTTCGTTGGCGGAGCACTTGTTGTACCATATGGGTTTTTGATATCTTCGTTCAGCAGCAATGGACCCTTTGGAGGTATCTCTCCGTTTTTCACTGCACTCTTTATTTTCGCCTTTGCAGGTATTCCTCTGCTACTGTTCAGAAATGCCAGAACAAGGAGCGTGACCAACTGGAATGGAGGACTGGGCGAAGAGGATAAACTGCATTCCTTCGCTTATGCCAATTCTCTCCGGCTCACCATGAGGAGGTTCTACCTTACCACCGAAGAGAGCAGGGGCACTAAATACTCCGAAAGAACCTTTGATGCCTTCTGGCTCGTGATAATTTTCCTTGCGAGGAAAACAGTGAGTTTTTCCCGGATACTTGGAGTTAAGATCATGAACAGCAGCCTCATGGCTTATGTGATGTATATCATGCTGGCTTTCTTTGCGGTGATGATTTACATCATAATCCAGCCATGAGAGATTCGCTGACATCCTCCCATAGCTAAAGCTTGTGGGGTTCCTGCTTCATCGACAGTGCCTCCTTCATTCGTTCCGGGGGTCTTACTCCATCTCCCGCCATCCTTTTTCGATGGTTTATCAGGCTTCAAATCCCGCATGCCCTGCGGTACTAGATTAAATATACTTTCCTGCTTATTAGGGGTTTCGCATTCATCCCACGACTCAAGTCATGGGCTTTCTGCCCAGATGATCGTAAAGTGGTTGCTGTTCACAAGTCCAGTTACAAGCTAACTCCAATTCCTCAAGATGGAGAGGAATTCCGACACTCTCCCCCCAGTTGCAAGCTCCGATGCTTCAGCTCGGAGCAGTTGGTCTGCCAACCCATTTATAAGATAAACCAATGTTAAACGCATGAAGATGTACATTGGTGGTGAATGGGTCGACTCTTCCAGCGGAGAGTTAATCGAAAAGCATGATCCCAGCACGGGAAGGGTCATTGAAAAATTTCCTTCCGCAACCAGGCAGGACGTGGACAGGGCAATGGACTCAGCCGAGGAGTCCTGGGAAAAGTGGTATGAGCTCGGTTCTGTTAAGAGGTCAAGGATTCTCTATAGGGCCATCGAGCTCATAGCAGGGAGCAGAAAGGAACTGGAGAAGATACTTGTCACGGAAAACGGGAAGGTGCCCGTTCAGGCAGCGGAGGAGGTGGATGGTGTTATAGACCAGATCCAGTATTATGCGGAATTCGCAAGGAAGATATACGGAGAGATCGTGGAGGGAGATTCCTTCGAGAGGAAGATATTCCAGTACAAGGTTCCATATGGCGTCGTGGTGGCCATGACCCCGTGGAATTTTCCTGCAGGCATGGTGGCAAGAAAACTTGCTCCGGCTCTGCTTACCGGGAATTCTGTAATTCTGAAGCCCAGTTCGGACACGCCCCTGAGCGCCGAGTGGATCGTAAGAAAATTCCTGGATGCCGGCGTTCCCAAAGGAGTGCTTAACCTCATAACGGGAAGAGGTTCGGAAATTGGCGACTATATGGTGTCTCATCCCAAAGTCTCCCTAATAACGATGACCGGTTCCACAGAGACCGGGCAGCGCATCATGGAGCATGCATCCAGGAACATGAGCAAACTGATACTGGAGCTGGGAGGCAAGGCGCCTTTTATGATCTGGAAAGATGCAGACCTGGGGAATGCCATCAAATCACTTGTCTGGGCAAAGTTCTGGAATTCCGGGCAGTCATGCATCGCGGCCGAAAGACTCTATGTGCACGAGGAAATCTATGACAGTTTCATGAAGAGATTTGTTGAAGTCACAAAGAGGCTCAAGGTGGGAGACCCGTCGAAATCGGATATGGGACCACTCATAAACAGAAATGCCCTCGAGACAACAGAGTCATTTGTTGAAGGAGCACGTTCCGAAGGCATGAAAGTTCTTTACGGTGGAAAGAGGCCGAAACTTGATGATCCCTTCAAAGACGGCTACTTTTATGAGCCCACGATCATCGCGGACGCTGGTTCAGGCTCCAGGTTATTCACGGATGAGATTTTTGGGCCCGTGATAGGAGCGGCAAAGGTATCGGACCCCGATGACCTCATAAGAGAGGCAAACAGTTCCCGGTACGGGCTGGCATCATACCTGTTCACCCGGGATCATGAGCTGATATTCAAGGCTTCAGAGAAGATAAGATTTGGGGAACTTTACGTAAACATGCCTGGCCCTGAGGCATCGCAGGGTTATCATACAGGGTTCAGGCTGACCGGTCAGGCCGGTGAAGGCAGCAGGCACGGTGTTGAGGAGTACCTCAAGCTGAAGAACGTGTACGTTGACTACTCAGGCGCCGAACTTCATGTTGAAAGCATCAGAGAAGACCTGTTCTGAAGAGCGATTGGAGTGACCTCCTCTCCCAGCTTTCGCAGGGAGGTCCCACCGCGAAGGTTGCGGGCGGAATCTCCATGGGGTTGAATTCCCTTCGACCCGAAGGTGCTCCGTCGTTCGTGCCAAGCCATCTGACCTTACGGATGCAGGCACGCATGAAGCAATAGGTAAACCAATCTGTTTCATCTCTGCCTGCCAGCTGCGAGCTCAATACATTGAGAAAGATAATAAAATCTTATTCCGCCACACCTGAAGTACGTGGGATTTCTCGCCCACGGATGTTAAACAATGTATGAAAAACCCACGATCACCAGTGATACCATCAGAATTATGTAGATCCTCAGGAACCAAAAAGCCATTTTGACCCCCCTGCTGAATGTAACTCTTTCAACTGGTACTTTGCTGTAGTCTCCCAGTCCCTCTGAAACCATGAATTCCTGGAGTTCTTTCTCGTTTTCAATTCTTATTTCTCTACCTTTTGTGGACGTCTATATCACCTTCATTCACAACATCACCATAAGACGGTCAAATACTGAAGGAAGCGCTACCGATAATCCATAAAGGCTGTTCATCAGTATCAGGAATCCAATTATTGAGAGACCGATTGCGTTCTGCCATTTCTTGTTGACCATGCTGCCCATGATCCCCCTGTCATTCAGCAGCAACAGAAGGAACAGCATTGCAGCTGGCATGAATATTGTAGCTATAACCTGCACCGTCAGGTTGAGATAACCAAGGGGAGCATTTGGAATAAGAGTTATAGACGCGGCAACTGCAAGTGCAGCAAAACTCGGTAGATAAAACATGACACCCTCGCGCGCCCGAAGATTTATGCTTTTCTTCCATCCGAACGCTTCGCTCATAGCCCACGAAGTACTGGCTGATATTGCAATTGCCGCTATGAAGCCAGCTTCAATAAGACCCACTGCGAAGAGTTCCATGGGAAACATGCCAACCCTCGCAGCAAATATTTGTAAAATGTTATCAACCCCCAGGGTCCCGCTGGGATCTAGGCCAAATACTGTGGTTCCAGTCAGGATTATTATGGCAATAGCCACTATCACCATAACAGTTGATCCGATCAACGTATCTCGTTGCCCAAATTTTATATCATCTTTTGTCAACCCTTTATCCACGACGGAGGATTGTTGGAAGAACAGCATCCAGGGTGCAATAGTAGTGCCGAGGTTGGCGAGCAGGACATAAATGAACAGTGAACTTATACCACCGCTTATCCTCCATGTTGCGAAACTGTCCAGGACCAGTCCCAGTGATGGATGGGGGAGGAAAAACAGTAGCGGAACAAATACCAGATTGAAAGCAGCAATGAATAGGGAAATCCTCTCCCATGTGTAGTATCTTAAGAACAGTTGTATTGCCATCACCATTAGTACAAAGGCTATGGCGGATATAACCCGCGGAATCCCGAATATGGACATCCCTACAGTTATTCCTATAAATTCCGTTATAAGAGTAAGAAAATTGGCGATTACCAGATCCCCCAGAGAAAATGATCCCCAGAACTTGCCGTAACGTTTCCAGATAAGTTCTGCGTGCCCCCTATGGGTAACAGCCCCCAGTCGTACAGTCATCTCCTGAACAAAATACGCCACCGGGAGCATCAGGATCATGAAAGGAATGAAGAAACCAATTCCAAAAATGGCACCCGTTTGGGCGTAGGTGATGACACCTCCAGCATCATTGTCCGCAATCATCACGAGTACGCCTGGACCAATTAACATGAAAAAAAGTTCCAGTTTTGAAAGATGAGTATGTTTCTCTCTGTGAAACTCGATATGAAGTCTGTCTTCCGTCCTGTATTTAAGGTCCACAGGCAATGAGTTTAGTTGCTTCTCTATATCAATTTTCGAATGCTCCGTAACATGTTTCCTCCATGAAGATATTTATATGACCTCCATGTTTTTTGTCAGGCAAGGGTTGTGCCAGTGGACGGACAATATATGGCACCAGGCAAAAAGTGCAGCAAAAAGAAAAATCCTTTCAGGATGGCAGACAATGAAAGGAAGAGCGATCTTCATTGGAAAAATGCAAGGCACTACTGGGTGCATCGTCGCTATCCACCTCACAATCATTGTATGTCAATGAAGACAGGATGCCTGTGACATATAAAGGATGTCTGGTGAAATAAGTTCTTGGACTCTATACTCATATGTACCAGAACTCCCTCGAATTAACCCATAAGTGCCATTTAACATACGCTGGCGGGAATTTCCATTTCACAAGAGAGGGAATTAGAGCCAGTGAAGTACTTATTGTATATGAAACGACATATTGATCTGCTCCAGAAGAATTTGGAACACTTTCTTCGATTCTGGTACCGCAGATAGTGATGGGGGAATTCATTTCTATGGCTATGAAATGGAGACTAAGATTGGCCGATCCGAGGGGTGCTGTCAAACGAGTCCTGGATGAACTAAGAGGGACCTCTTTTATATTCCAATCCAATTTTCCAGAGGCGGGATGGGATATTTTTCTCTCCCTCGATATTCCCGAACTACATGACAGGTTAATAGCCGCTGAGGCACTGACTCGAAGTTTATCGCTTATTTCCAGCGATCCTGTATTTGGAAAAGTACACGGTCTTGATGTAATCTGGGAATGAGATTTAAGCAATTCAATATAAATGTGCGGAGGGCCGGATTCGAACCGGCGAATCCCTGCGGAAACAGATCTTGAGTCTGTCGCATTTGACCAGGCTCTGCAACCTCCGCAACGCCGTGGAATTGAGAATGTGCATATCATAGTTTTCCATGGGCTTAAATTAACCTCTGGCCAATCCATAGACATGCTATGCAATACCATTGAGCCCAATTACCGTGTACTCGGAAAATTTTGTACCGTTAGATGTGGATCTTGCTTGAGGGCGGGTGGAGGTTATGGTTCACGTCACGGGCAAAGTCACTAAGTTGATTTATCGTGAATTAATCTTCCAGGATTAATGGGTTATTCAGGAGGAAACGAACCTTCACGGTTCGGCGATAGGCAATGATGTCTGAAGAGAGGCAAAAGAACGGATTTCTAGGACCGCTGATTTTCAGCCGCAATTATCTGCATGGCAAGTCCTGGGTGATATACCTCATCGTGGCAGCATCGGCAGGTTCAATGGCTACGAGGCTCCTTGTACCCATATATATCGGCCTTGCAGTCGATGCAGTCCAGGCATACAGCATGACTGATCTTACGTCTTATGCGATTTTGATATTGTTCGTGTCTGTAATCTCCGGATTTCTCCAGTTCTCTGTAAACTATGGCTCGCAGTATGTAAGCCAGACTTACGCTTACAATCTCAGGAGAAAGGTTTTTTCTTACCTCATATCCAAAAAATTCTCGTTTTACGAGTCCCAGACCTCTGGAGATCTGCTATCAAGATCCACAATGGACATCGAGGCCTCAAGGAACTTTGTGGTTGCGACTCTATCACAGATGATTCCAACATTTATGATGATCGGTATCAGCTTCTATCTCCTGTTTACGCTGAACCTCTCTTTTGCCCTGATATTTCTTGCCACTGTCCCTGTGCTGGTAATCCTTGGGATAAGGGTGCAGAGGCTTCAGCGTCCACACTGGAGGAGCATCCGAAAGTATTATGGCGATATGAATGAAAACCTTCAGGAAAATATAGTGGGCCAGCGCGTAGTCAGAGGGTTCTCCCTGGAGCCAAAGGAAATAGACAAGTTCCGTGAAACCACCGGCCATTACTTCAATGAATACGAGGAGACAGCCAGAATCAGGGGGGTTTACAACAACCTGATGCCTCTCGTGGTTAGCTTTGCCACGGCTGCAATAATTCTATACGGAGGATATACCATTACTGGAACCACCCACGACGTTGGCGCACTGGTTTCCGTGGTGACCATATTCGGACTCATCGCTGTGCCCATCAGCTCAATTGGCAGGCTCATAGTATTCTCAGAAAATGCCAATGCTGGAATAGAGAGAATAGGCCTCATAACCTCTGCAAGTGATCTTGAGGATCTGGGTGGCAAGCGCGAGGGGCTCGGGATCAAGGTCCTCGCCCTGCAGGATATCCACTATTCCAAGGGAGGAAGGAAAATTCTTTCAGGCGTAAACATGGAGATTTTTGCGGGTGAGTTCGCTGCGATTACTGGAAAGACAGCCTCCGGTAAGTCCACTCTCCTGGGCCTGATGCAGAGACTCTATGAACCTGACTCAGGATCCATTTCCATTGACGGTAAGGATATCCGGGATATGCCGCTCACAGTTCTCAGGCGGACACTTTCCGTGGTCCCACAGGAGATCAACATACTTTCGGGCACGCTGAGGGAGAACATTGTGCTGGGTGCAGAAAACGTAAGCGAGGATGAAGTAAGGCGTGCTGCGGCCATAGCCGGGATATCGGACTTCATTGGCAGCCTCCCTGACGGTTATGATACGATGGTTGGAGAGAGAGGCATAACCCTTTCAGGAGGGCAGAAACAGAGGGTGGGAATAGCCAGGGCCGTTCTGGGATCACCATCAGTTCTCATCCTGGACGATGCAACATCCAGTGTGGACACCGAGACCGAGCTCAAAATAGTCCAGAATATAAGGAGAGAAATGGGAAGAACTGCGGTAATTTTTGTTACCCTCAGAAATTCCCTCCTGAGTTTTGCGGACACTGTGTATGACCTGAGTTCAGGAAAACTAACGCGTCGAGTTGCTGTGCCGGATGATTCCGCGGAAGCTCCTGGAGAAGATGGTGGCGCATCGGGAGGTGATTTTACTGCCGGGAACCTATGAGGAAGCCGAAGACCTGCTGCTGAAATCCGCAAAGTCCTCGAAGGCCTTCAGAAGGCTTCTGGGAGAGATGCTTTCAAACCGCAGGGATGCAGCCCTTGTGCTGGCCTCTGTTCTTACGACTGCAATTGCAGGCATGCTCTATCCCCTTGCGCTGGGATTGGCCATCAACAACGTACTCTCGGGCAACTTTTTTGGCCTTTATTTCTTTGTAGGAACCTTCCTCGTAATTTACCTCATTCAGTTCGTTGCCAACAGGACCAGAACCATTTCATCCACGAGGCTGGCGCAGACAGAGGTCAGGAGTCTTAGAAACAGGGCATTCGAGAGCCTTCAGTCTGTTCCCATATCCTTCTACAGCACTGTCAAGACCGGATACCTTATCAGCAGGATCTCCAACGACGCAGAAAGCCTCAGCGAATTCCTTACGTTCCAGCTTCCTCAGGTTGTTGCCGGTATTGTAACGGTGGTATTTTCCATTGTGGTGATGTCATATCTGGATGCAAGCCTGACACCATATGCCCTGATCACCATACCTGTGCTTGTCACCTTTACCTTCCTGATCCAGAAGAGGGTATGGAGGAACTACCTTAAGACCAGGAGAACCATAGCTGCCATAACAGGGAACCTGAGCGAGAATATCAACGCTATCAGGGCCATAAAGTCCTTTGCTGCCGAAGAAGTGACAGAGACACGCTTCGATTCGCTTAACAGGGATAATTACAACGCCAACATGAAGGCCTCGCTCCTGTCTTCATTCTATGGCGCTGCTCTGAGAATAATAGAGGCCGCAGGGATTGCAATAGTGATAATTGAAGGGGGATTCCAGCTGCTGGCCGGAGGAATCAGCGTAGGCATACTGGTCTCGTTCATCCTGTACGTGCAGGAGTTCTTTGATCCAGTAACCCAGCTGTCACAACTGTACAACTCGTACCAGTCATCCATTGTTGGCGTAAACAGGATCTATGGAATCATCGACAGCGAGAAGGACCCCGTTCTCCCCGGAAGTCTGGTCCCTCAAACCATAAACGGAGAGATCAGCCTCAGGGATGTTTCCTTCTCCTATGGCGGGGACTACGTGCTCAGGGACATCAACCTGGACGTGGGCAAGGGTGAGCGCATAGGCATAGTGGGTGAGACGGGAGCAGGGAAGACAACACTTAGCAACCTTATCCTGAAGTACTATCGACCGTCTGCCGGAAGCATCACCCTTGATGGAACCGATCTCTTGAACATTGATACGGCCGCTTACAGGAAGCTTGTAACACCCGTGCTGCAGGACCTATTCCTGTTCAGGGGCACCGTAACGGATAACATACTCTATTCACAGCCGGGGATTTCCCGTGATCATATCATGGAGCTCGCAGAGAAATTCGGCCTCAAGGAGATATTTGACACGCTCCCCGCTGGGCTGGATTCGGAAGTTGGGGAAGGAGGTAAAAACCTCTCAGAAGGGCAAAAGCAGGCCGTATCTGTTATGAGAGCCATGGTGCGTGATTCCCCTGTGATGGTGATGGATGAACCCACGTCACAGATCGACGTCGACTCAGAAAGGCAGATCATGGACGCACTTGAGAAGTTCCTCCAGGGAAGGACACTGATCCTGATAACACACAGGCTTTCCATGATTTCCCTGGCAGACAGGCTCGTAGTGCTCGATCACGGCAGGATCGTTGAGTCAGGCAGCGCGGAAGAACTCAAGAGGAACAACAATAAATTTTCCCATCTCTATCGGTTACAGGGCGGCACGGATCGCTAAGCTCACGCTGATTCAGGCGATCAGACAGAATAATAACGGGCTTATCATGCCTGGCATGTTGGCAGCGGAGAAAACCAGGGAAAGCAGTGGAGACACCCCCATTCGAATCACCATGGAATTTGACCTGCCGGATGGCAGCTGCGAGAAGGCCCTGAGTCTTATCTCTCCGGACAACGACGCATCCGTGACTGCTGAATGCCTTGGCGGAAAACTAATCGTGAAAATGGTGCTAAAGAGTGTTACGTCACTCTTCAGCGTACCAAATGAAATTATGTCCCAGATTCAGTTGTTGGAAGAAATCAGGAAAAAATTCGAGTAAGTTCACTCCTGAATGTCAAGAGCAAGCTTCTCTGTGAGTTCCTTATAGCGGTTCCTGATGGTAACCTCCGTCACTCCTGCAACCTCTGATACGGATCTCTGGGTTCTCCTTTCGTTGTTCATCAGCGAAGCAATGTATATGGCAGCTGCGGCCACACCTGTCGGTCCCTTTCCAGAGGTCAGCTCATGATCCCTGGCAAGTTTGAGGATGTCGTTCGCCTTTTTCCTGGTCTCCTGCGAAAGTTTTAGCTTGCTGCAGAATCTGTTGACATAGTCATCCGGCTTTGAAGGCATTATGTTGAGCTTGAGGTACCTGCTCATTATTCTGTACGTCCTGCCGATTTCCTTTTTCTTCACCCTCGTGACTGAAGCTATTTCGTCCAGCGTCCTGGGAACGTTTGTGATCCTGCAGGCAGCATATATAGAGCCGGCCACCACTCCCTCGATGCTCCTTCCCCTGATCATGTTCTGCTTCACGGCTTTCCTGTATATGACTGCGGCACTCTCCCTCACGTCATTGGGGATACTGAGATTTGATGCCATTCTCTCCAGCTCCTGCAGTGCCTGAGAAAGATTTCTCTCTGCAGCGTTTGAGACCTTGATCCTCTTCTGCCACTTCCTCAGCCTGTAAAGCTGGGCCCTGTTCCTCGTCGGAATGGATTTGCCGTATGAGTCCTTGTTCTTCCATGATATGTCCGTGGAAAGTCCCTTATCATGAATGGTAAATGTCATTGGAGACCCTGTTCTTGAGCGGGACTCGCTCTGTTCAGAATCGAACGCCCTCCACTCTGGTCCCTGGTCAAAATAACTCTCGTCTATCACAATGCCGCAGCTGTTGCAAATAAGTTCGCCGCGTTCATAATCCCGGACTAACTGGGTGGATCCGCACTCAGGACATTTGGTAATCTCGTCAATATTCCTCTTCTGTTTTCCTTCCATATCTTTTCACCTCTAACATCTTATAAAGAGTTCTGTTCCCCTGAAATCGTTCTGTTGCAATCGCACGAGTCCATAAGGAGCTGAAACCGGGCCCATCACTCGTACCAGTTTCCCTACGTTCGTCCCGGTTCCATCGACAATCCTTGAATCCATACTCATGCAGTCAACCAGCTTGACCACCAGTTCGTTACCCTTCCTGCTGATTATTTCCAATTTGTCAAGCACCATCAATTAGAATAACTATTAGCTATTTAAATGTTATGAAAACATTTATAAACAAAAATGTTCATCATATTAAAATATTGATATATGAATTCGTTGGTATACCAGGTGCGGATATGCTAAAATACGGGTTCATAAAGTAAGCTACGCATCCTCCACAGAAATTTGTGTACATATATACTCCCGAATAATAGCATGGACGGACCCGGAACGCTTAGTAATTTGAATTGAATCTAAATAGTAGTTGATATAATTTCTGTCGTAGAATTTGTAAATAAAGAATAGTTATCGCATTGCACCACCCTTCCGCTTATCCCGTCTATGGCCCGGACGCGAATTACCGGACAAGATCAGGAAAACATGTTTCCGTGCCATGTTCTTTACAATATGATAAGCGGGAAAATTCTCATCTTCGGCACGGAGATGAACCGTGGAACAGCCACGCCTCAAAACCCCCCTGGATTCAGTACGAGAGTTCTCCAGCAAAACGTCAGGAGAAAGTTGTGCATGAAAATACCCCTTCAACCAATGTTCCGGGTGAACTCCCGTACAAGGCTGATTGTATCTCTGTTCCGCTGTCTGGGCAGGGGAATGTGTTTCAGATGCAGCCAGACTGCATGTATACACAGGTGCAACCTTCAGGACAGCAATGATTTCAGGTATTGTTAGCGGGTTCCAGCAAAATCATCCGGATCGCGAGGAGTGGGGACAACTTCTGTTGTCCATTCGGATATAAACGCACTTTTAAAGCCTTAGTCATCACCAATAGAAACATAGTAGATATTATTACAGGTTGCCTCGCTAACCCACGACTGAAGTCTGTGGGCTTGCGCTCGGTTTTTGGTCAGATGCTGACATTCTCTCCATTCAGGCGATCAGAGTTTTCTGCTTCTTAGAAAGACCCCGATCATGTGATCCGAAGGTCTTGCTCCGTCTTACACTATCCTGTTTGGGAGGTTAACTGGATACAAATGCCGCATGCCCGGCGGTACCGATTGTATATGCTTCCTGTCGTGTCAGGCATTTCTCGGTTCATCCACGTCGCAGGTTGAATGGCCATCCTGCTCGGATCATTGTGAATCAAGGTGAGCGTCTGCCCCGGGAACGGGGGGATATGATATACATAAACCCCTCTCAAAGAAGGGCTGCCCTGCAGGGAGCAGCATCCTGGGACATGTTAAGTGGAAAGCAGACCAGGTCATATTCCCCGGGATTCACCTGGTCTAATACGAGCCCCTCAATTATGAGTATGTCCGCTTTCATGAGAATCCTGTGCACTTCAAAACCGGGTGATCTGAAAGCATCCACGGACAGGTAATCGACTCCTACCAGCTTGGTACCATCATCGACCAGTTTCCCTGCAGCTTCAGGCGAAAGATGGGCGAAGTCAGTGTGAAAAGTATCATATCTCCTGGAATTCAGCGTTTTGAACAGAATGAAATCCTGGTGCCTTTCAGGAATATTTTGCGGGCCAATGGGGCTCGTATCACACTCAACCACGGTGGCCCTTCCCATGAACCTGCTTAGGGGATAGTCTGATACCTTCTTGCCATTGGGTATCATGTGGAACGGTGCGTCAAAGTGTGTACCCGTATGGGTTTCCATCAGCACGCGCGTAATGTGTAGCCCGTCTCTCTCATGGGTTCTGTATGCATACTCTTCATAGGGAGCGTCACCGGGATAAGTTACCATTCCGTTCCTGAGGGGCAAGGATATATCAATCATGGATGTTGAATGAGGGGGTGCAATAAGTTATTTTGGCTGTCTATGAGGAAGATGAGCCAGTGTTGCTGTTATCCCGCTTTTTCCTGTCCTTATCAGGGATGAGGAGGATGAACGGTATGGACAGGGTACCAAATACAACGGCCACCCAGAAAGAGAAATATATCGAATACAGGCCAGACAGAAAGGTCAGGATTGAAATTCCGGCAGCGCCGCCCAGGGTGCTTCCTATTCCCCATATGAACGCATTGGCCCTGCTGGCCATCGAGGGTGCGACCTGCTGGGACGCATAACCCAGCAACACAGGAAATCCCGTGAACGCAACCAGGTTGAAAAGCGAGTAGAACGCCACCACAAGTATCACAGACTGTGTCGCCAGGAACAGGACAAGGAATGCCACAGTAAGGATCCCGGTCAGAAGGGTGATGGATTTTCCCCCATGGGATGAGGTTGCCCTGCCGAACACCAGTTGTCCTGCCACCGGTGGGATGAATGATAACGTGAGAATCTCGGAAGTGAGGGTTGGAGAGTCCACCAGTGCATCAATGTACTTGCCCGTGAAAATGGTAACTCCAGAAATAACCATGGATCTGAGGAAAACCGAAACGGTAAGCAATATCACAAACGCCCCCAGCTTCTGGCTGCCCGTGCCAGGCATTTTCCCTGTCCTGTGCCTGCCGGGAGCAGAAATGCCCTCTCTACGGTAACTGCCTATGGACAGGTAGATAAGCAGGGAAAATCCAAAAATGGAAATGACGAGATAGAGAAATGCCGTGTAGATATCGCCAAGGATCACCAGATAACCGAAAATCGCAGGCGTTGCGGCTCTGCCTATGCTTCCCACAGAACCATTGATCCCAAGGTAGCTGGGTGCCTTCCCTGAGTATACAGACCTCAGGATCGAAGCTCCCAGTGGATGATAGAAAGCCTGCCCTATGCCAAGCAGTGAAGCGGCCAAGAATATGAGCACGAACCAGGCAGCAGGATAGAGAAAGGGAAGCGCAAACATAGTAACTGCAAACCCCTGGATCACAAGACCGAATACCATGATGGGCGCGTCCGCCCCGGTCCGGTCAGCCCACCTCCCGATCGGTGTGCTGAGCAGCCCGGAAAGGATGTTGACTATAACTGCCCCATAGCCCAGAACCAGATAGTTTACATCAGGAAGTGCTTTGTAATATACGATGAGAAGAGTGATGAGAAGAAAATTGCCGTCATTTACAAAATGAGCAATGGAGGTGGATGCGAGATATTTCATTCCTGCAGGATGCACTTCTAGCTCGGAAGAGGTCAATGCTCCTCATGCCGCGTATCTAGTCAACTGCCCCTCCCTGACGGAAGGGGCTTGCTGCTGGTCTCCACCATACCCGTAGGCATGGATTCATCGAACCGCAACGATTGGCTGGTTGACGGCAGCCTGAAGTACTCAGACTTGCCGAGTACCTCAATGTTTCTTGAGGCATTCAGATCCGCATGAAGTTGGAAATTGCAATTCCTGCAGTGGAATATTGATCCTTTACGGTTATTCCTGTCAATGAATCCACATCTGGAACATTTCTGTGATGTATATTTTGGATTCACACAGACCACAGCCTTGCCCATATCTTCGGCCTTGTACCTGATGAATCGCTCAAGCTGGAAGGGAGACCATGATCCGAGTTCATGGTTGAATCTCCTCCCTTTCTTCTTTTTCCTCATTCCTGCCGATTCCAAACACTCAAGTGCAAAGATATTGAAAGGAAGATTCACTATCTGTTTTGATATCACATGATTTGTGTCAAGCACGAACCGTCTCTCTCTTCCGCTTAACTCCCTTAATTTACGATGAGCGGAACGAGTGCCTGCGTGCTGCAATTTCTTCTTTTTGTATCTGTACCTTCCTTTTACACTTTTCAATGCCTTTGAATTGAAGAACCTGTTATTCGACAATACAGCTACATTCTTCATGCCCCTGTCTATTCCTATTACCTTTTCCTCACCATCCACCTTTCTTTCTATCTCCTTATCCACCTCCACCTGAATCATCACGAACATCTTTCTTTGCTTCGCATCAACGGCAACCTGTGCATTGGTATATTCTCCCCTGTATTTCTCTATGAGTGGAGAATTTGCAATGGGAAACACAAGCCTCCCATGGACGGTTGTCAGTGATATGGTACGGGCATCAGGATAGAACCTGAATGTTCTCCTGTCATACCTTATGGTCAGGGATTTCCTGCGTATTTCCTTCCCAAGATCGGTCTGTTTCAATGATTCCGATGCCGTATCCCTTGCCGTCTGCACCAGGGCAGAAGGCAGTGCGGGTATCTTCTTCCTGACATCTTCATACGTTGCCCTGTTGAGCTTGTTCTTGTTATACGTCTTCTCTGCAAAACCATAGTCCAGAACCATCTGGCAAGCTTCCCTGAACTGCCTCCCCGTCTCAAGAAGGGAGGAATCGTAGGGGAGCCTCAATTTAATAGTTCTGAACATTGTTTGATGGATCACCGTATAATATATTGAATTTCTGTTCGCTTTCATCCCCCTGCCAGGTCAAGGGGTCTTCCCGCTCACAAAAGAATAAAACCTTGCGAGCAAGCTTCTGCAAACGTTTATTAGAGAAAAACTTCTGTGCAGATCAATGATCTCAGACGCATACGGCAGACCTGTAACCAGCCTCAGGGTTCAGCTCAACACCGTATGCAACTTCAGCTGTTTTTTCTGCCATATGGAGGGGACCGGCATAAATTCTGCCACCATGGGTCTGGAGGAGCTTGAGGCGCTTTTCAGCATGGCAGCTCGGTTCGGGATACAGAAGGTGAAGTTCACCGGGGGAGAGCCTACCCTTCGCCGTGATATAATAGACATTGTCAGGGTCACCAGAGAATGTATTAACGGGGAGATCTCCATGACCACCAACGGAACAAGACTCAGGGCCATTGCCATGGATCTGAAGAATGCGGGCCTCGACAGGATAAACATATCCCTGCATTCCGTTGACAGGGAGAAATTCTCCTATATCACCGGCACTGACTCCCTGGATCAGGTCATTGACGGAATCAGGGCTGCCCAGGAGGCGGGACTGGGTCCCATAAAGCTGAATTTTGTGGTGCTGAAAGGGGTAAACGTGGATCAGATCGACAGGATGATGGACATATCTGCAGCGGAAGACGTAATCCTCCAGCTCATAGAATACGAGGTGCCCAGGGAACAGGAGCATTCAGCGGATTACGTGGAATACCACTATCCACTGGAAGATATGGTCAGGCAGCTCTCCTCGGAAAGTTTCAAAACCACTAGAAACTCTCTTCATGACAGGCCGCAGTACTATCTCAAGAGGGCAGGGGGTACAGCCAGAGTGGAGGTCGTCCAGCCCATGCGTAACCACAATTTCTGCCAGAACTGCACCAGGATGCGGGTTACTTCCACGGGCTACTTCAAGCCCTGTTTAATGAGGAGTGACAACTATACGCGTTTCGTAGACGTTATCCGGAATAAGCGTGGAGATAGTGCCCTCGATGCCATGTTCAGGAAGGCCGTGGGCACCAGGGAACCGTACTGGAAGCAGGAGGATTCCATTGATAGTGAAATACTTTGCCAGGTTCCGAGAAGTGACGGGAACTGAAAGAGAAACCATTGAGATAGGGGACGGGTGCAGAGTCTCCGACGTTCTTGACATCATCAGGAGAAAACACCCTATGATGGACAATGAACGA
Organism: Thermoplasmata archaeon; assembly: GCA_021802055.1. Taxonomy (GTDB): domain Archaea; phylum Thermoplasmatota; class Thermoplasmata; order Thermoplasmatales; family Thermoplasmataceae; genus JAKAFX01. Next base: position 34,324 of record JAKAAY010000011.1, on the reverse strand, counting down.
AACATACTCACTGCCATCAACGAAAAATATGCGGGGCCGGAAGATGCAGTCAGCGACGGGGATGAACTGGCTGTCCTGCCCCAGGTCAGCGGCGGGTGAGCAGGCTAGTCTCTCCACTTCTCACCGTCGGGAAAGACGTCCTTTTTCCATATTGGGGCCTCGGCCTTCACACGATCCATGATCTCGCTGCATCCTGCAAATGCATCGTGTCTGTGCATGGAGCTCACGCCAACCACAACCGATGCCTCTCCGGGAAGCATTCTTCCAATCCTGTGTATGACAGCCACGCTTCTCAGACTGTGTTTTTCCATGGCCTCATGGGCTATTTTTGTGATGACGCTTAATGCCATCTCAGCATATGCCTCATAGAACAGAGCTTCAATCACCCCGTATTCGGAGGTCCTCCTTACCAAGCCTGAAAAAACCACTTCCGCGCCGGAGTCAGTTCCCGAAATCAATGCATGCACCTCTCCCACGTCTATGGGGGTTTCCTGGAGCCTGATGAGCATAGATATGAATTCATCATTTGCTTATTACATTCTCTCCGGAATGATAGGAGTCTTCTCATGTGGCTGCACGAGGCATGCACCGCCGGAATTAATCAATAACAAAGCATTCACATGTCAGGAGGTCAGTTCCAATGACGTCAGGTAAAAACATTTCGATCGTGGAGGCAAGAGAAACACTGCGCCTGGGCATTACGCTGCCTGTTGAATGGGAGATGGTGCCTGTTATGTCCTCAATGAGCAGAATCAATGCAACTGATGTGCATGCACAACATGACTCACCGGAGTGGCCCAGATCCGCGATGGACGGATATGCCGTCAGGCATGCGGACATTGCCCAGACCGGGCATGGTGACACAGTCTCCCTCCATGTTTCTGGAGAGGTCGTCTTGGGCGAAGGGATCAGAAGCTACTCAGGGAATGGCATATGCGTCAGGGTACCAACTGGCGGTCACATTCCAGAACCGTTTGACACAGTGATCCCGGTGGAATATACTTCAGAAAATTCAGGCAACGTGATCATCAAGAACCATTTCCCAGAAGGAAGCAACGTTGATGTCCCCGGCAGCTACCACAGAGCTGGCAGTTTGCTTGTCAGAAGCGGAAAGATCATCTCCTCCAGCGATATAGCGGTTCTATCCTCTGAAGGCCTGGCCCGGATTAAGGTGGTCAGGAAGGTTCGTACAGGGATCCTGGCCACGGGAAACGAGCTGGTGGAACCGGGAAGCAGCGAGAAGGGGTGGAAGACTTTCAATTCAAACTCCTATGCCGTGGGCGCATTGCTTCAGGAGGCTGGAAGTTTCAGCGTTACTGATTATGGCATAGCGAGGGATGAAACCTCAGGCATTTCCGGATCGCTCGGCCATATGGTTTCCGAAAATACGGTTGTGGTGACCACAGGGGGTTCATCTGCCGGAACCCGTGACCTGGTGGAAGGCGCGATCTCCCGCATATTGAAAGGTGCATCCGGGTTTCACGGGATCAGGATGAAACCGGGCGCTCCGACAATGTTTATGACGGATGGTCGGCATTTCGTGCTGGGTTTGCCCGGGACCCCGGTATCTTCCTACATTGTCATGAGGGAACTGTTTCTTCCAGTAATGATGGAAAAACTGGGGGCCGTGCAGACAGACATGACCTGGCGCATGGAACTGGCGCAGGAGACCATGGTCACGCCCGGTAAATTCAATGTTGTGCCCGTCAGGGTAGACTGGGGTAAAAATCCCATCAGAGCTTTTCCGGTACAGGGTTCGTCGTCATCTGTTGCCAGGCTTTCAGGATCCACCGGGTACTTTACCTGTGAGGGTGACGACCGTGCAGTCCCTGAAGGTACTATGATATCCGTCAAACCACTGAAATGGGTTTCCCCTTAATTTACCGGTTCATATCCGGCAATCTTCGGGTATTGTGGACAAATCCTGGGGATTATTCACATTGAGGAAATGCTTCACATCCTGGCCTGAGACCCTGAAGAACCTGTGTGGTATGTGATCTATGTATTCCCTAAGGCTGAATTTGCCATCATCGATACTGCGCTTCAGCATGGGAGCCGTATCAGATGCATAGAATGCGTGGAGAGGCTCTATCCATCCGTTCTCAAGGATTGGTATCACAGATGTGCCATCAAACAACTTTGCCATGGCATCTATTATGCTGCCGGACAGACATGGCATGTCTCCTCCCACGGCGAAAATGTCCCCGTATATTTGAAGGGCCGAGAGCAAGGAATCGGCGATGGTCCCGGTGGTCGTGTCCATATGCACGTTACAACAGGCAGGCCGCACATCCGGATCCTTTGAGTAGACTATAACATCACTCAGACAGGTCGCTTTCCTTAACCTGGAGATCACAACATCAATCATGGGAGTCCCTTGTACAAGCGCGGAGTGCTTGCCGGGGAATCTGACGCTTCTCTTGACGAAGACAACAGCAGTCAGTTGCCCCAAATGGTTCTCCCGTCCCACAGCCATGGTGCACAGACTGAGTCGTAACCGTGCGGCACTTCAATCCCAGTTAAGGCGTTCAGCATGCGAATAAACGTTGAATTTTCCGTCCCTGACAAAGCAGGCAAGCGTGATACCGAATGCATCTGCAGTCTCAATGGCTAGAGAAGACGGGGCTGAAATTGATGATACCACAGGTATCCCCATGGCTACAGCCTTCTGGACGATCTCAAACCCGGCCCTTCCACTTACCTGCAGCACATAATCCTCCCGCTTCATGTGCCCGCTGAGCAGCATGAATCCTGCTATCTTGTCCACGGCGTTGTGTCTGCCGATGTCCTCGCAGACAGCCACCATGGAACCGTCATAACGGAAGAGGCCAGCTGCGTGAATCCCTCCAGTGCTCAGGAAAACCTTCTGCCCCGATCTCATACGGTCTGGGAGTGAAATGATCACGGATCGATCCACCTTTCCGGTGGACCTGATTATGGGATAACCTCTCACGTAGAGTTCGTTGATGGAGCTTTTGCCGCAAATTCCGCAGCTGGAACTGACGCTGAACCTTCTTTCCTCAACATCCTTTCTGACATCCCCTGACAGTTTAACCCTGATGACGTTTCCCTCCTCACCCTGCCCTGAGCCTTCCAGCTCAATGGACTGTATTTCATCCCTGGATGCGATCAGTCCTTCCGTAAAAAGAAAGCCTGCAGCAAGTTCAGTGTCCATAAGAGGAGTACGCATAATCACTGCCAGATCCATTCTTTTTCCTCCTTGCTCCAAAACAAGCTGCAATGGCTCCTCCGGGGTTATCCAATCAACCCTGTGAACTGGTTTTCCACCGGCAGAGACCACGACATCCATGCTGACTCCAGCCTTGCCAGATTCGTTATTGGTCCCTTCCATCGCCGACCTCCGGGAATGATCCCCTGCAGCTTGAATACATTTCGCATGCTTCCGAGGGTTTTCAGGGTTCCTTACACCAGGTTGAAAAGATAGCTCAGCGCTGCCGGGTACGGCCCCACAGATTTTCCTTAGCGGCGTGCAGGCCATATATTGTGAGGGGGCTGGATTTCATGTTCGTTTCGCCAGGCCCTTCGCGGGCAAACCTCATGTTCCCATTTGGAGCTGGATAATAGCTGACGTCCTGGCATTCTCCGGAAATATGACCTGAGCGCACCTTTCCGGTGAGCGTCTCGTGCGATGGTATGTCATGTTGAGGGTGAAAAATTGTGGAAACCATGATCCCTGTAGACGGTCAGCACATCGCGGCTATCCGTTTCCTTCCTGAGTGAGCGGGGAATAATCTCTCCTGGTCCACTTCTCCCCGACATTGACCCCTTTCTGTGGCACAGCCGTTCGCCACCTGAAATTATTCCCGGGCAGCGGTGGATCGGATCTGCGGTCTGGCATCTTTTCCAGTCTTACGGGTACGTCCTTGTATGAAGGCGTACCGGCATCAGGATCCCATATTCTTCCCGTGAGGATGTTAACCGCCTGATCGCCTGTATCGTTCATGGGCATGTAGAGCTCGTTGCCGGAAACTCTGTCTGTGACCAGTGCCTTGATCCTGAGCGACCCCCATCGTGAAGTTATCCTGACGGTGTCACCGCTCCCTATGCCCCGCCTGGCTGCAAGATCCGGAGATATTTCAAGGAATGTGGACGGTGCCATCTTTCTGATTCCCTCTGTCCTGAATGTTTCGTTTCCTTCGTGGAAATGCTCCAGCATCCTGCCGCTGTTGAGGCAGAGGTCAAATTCCTGGTCCACATCCAGTCTCCCCTTCCAGGACACAGGGGTCAGCACGGCCTTGCCGTCGGGGAAATGGAAACGCTCTGTGTAAAGCAGAGGCGTATCCCTGCCGCCCGTCTCGACAGGCCACTGGAGGCTGGCATAGCCCTCAAGGCGTCTGTAGTTCACACCGGCGAACATGGGTGTCAGTGCGGCCACCTCATCCATAATTTCTGACGGATGACTGTAATTCCAGTTATATCCCATCTCTCTTGCTATGCTTATTGCGATCTGCCAGTCCGGCCTTGAACCGGCTAGAGGCTCCATTACCCGGTAAATTCGCTGAATCCTTCTCTCCGTATTGACATACGTGCCCTCCTTCTCCACTGACACGGCAGCCGGAAGAACAACATCTGCAAACTTCGCAGTCTCGGTGAGAAATGGATCTATGACTGCAAGAAAGTCAAGTTTTTCCAGTCCTCTGGAAATGAAGCCCGTGTCCGACCCCGTGAGGACGAGATCTTCCCCCACCACGAGTAAGCCCCTGATCTTCCCTTCCATGATTCCCTCAAGGCAGCCGTTATTGGTCATGCCGGGGTTATTGGGCAGGCTGCAGTTCCAGGCTTTCTCAAACTTCTCCCTGACCTGCGGGTCTTCAATACGCTGGTAACCAGGCAGGAAAGTGTTCATGGAACCAAAATCACTCGTTCCCTGGACATTATTATGTCCCCTGAGGGGATAGGCGCCTGTTCCGGTTCTACCGTAGTTTCCTGTCACCAGGAGAAGATTAGAGATAGCAGTGGAGGTGTCACTTCCCTGGATGCTCTGGGTTACGCCCATTGCCCACAGGATACATGTACTTCTGGATTCGTGTATCATCTCTGCCACCCGGATCAGGACATCACTGCTGACTCCTGCCATCTCCTCTGCATATTCAAGTGTGAAGATTTCAAGACTCGAGGCATACTCCTCATATCCGTTCACCCGTTTGCTCAGAAAATCAGCTGCTTCCCATCCTTTATCAATGATGTACCTTGTAACTGCAGATATCCAGATGAGATCCGTCCCGGGTTTTGGATGTATGAACATGTCAGCTCTCCTGGCCATCTCATGTTCCCTGAGGTCGGCCACTATCAGCTTCTGCCCGTTCAACTTGTGGGCCCTTTTGACCCTCGTGGCCAGGACAGGGTGTGATTCAGCGGTGTTGCTCCCCACTATGATGACCAGATCCGCATTGTAAATGTCACCGATTGAGCCGGAGTCTCCGCCATATCCCACTGTTCTCCACAAACCGGTTGTGGCTGGTGCCTGGCAGAAACGCGAGCTGTTATCGACATTGTTTGTTCCTATGACCTGCCGTGCCAGTTTCTGGAACAGGTAGGATTCCTCGTTGGTCCCCTTGGAGGAGGAAATAACCATGATGGAGTCAGGCCCGTACTTATCCTTTAGATCCTTGAGTTTGTCAGCAACGACTCTTATGGCGTCCTCCCAATTTGCGGGAACGAAGCCGTCCCCTTTCCTTACGAGAGGGGTTTTCAACCTGTCCGGGCTGTTCACAAAACCCCAGCCGAATTTTCCCTTCACGCATGTCGATATTCCGTTGGCAGGCGATTCAGGCCGTGGCTGGACCTTGAGAATGTCCCTGCCCATGGTCCACATGTCAAAGGAGCAGCCAACGCCGCAGTAGGTGCACACAGTCTTGGTCTTCCGTATGGTGAGCCTCCTGAGCCTTGACTCCATCTCACTAACGGCCATTACGGGTCTCATGCCGAGGAAGGGCTCAGTCTTCTTGACCAGGTCTATCATTTTCCTCTTTGTGGAACTCTTGATTGCAGTCAGCAGCCCTGCCTTCCCAAGCATCTCCTTCTCCATAAGTGCATTAACCGGACATACTGTCACGCAGTGCCCACACGACACACATGAGGAGTCTCCCGCGCTGGCGCCGTTGTCCCATATGACCCTTGGTCTCTCAAGAGACCAGTCTATGTGCAGCGTCTCATTCACCTGGACATCCTGGCATGCTTCCACACATCTTCCGCACAATATGCACTGGTTTGGATCGTAGGTATAGAAAGAGTTGCTGTCGTCGACCAGGTACGGTTTGGGTTCGAATGGATACTTTTGTACCGCAATGCGAGATTCCCTCACTGCACTATGAAGCTGGCAATCCCCGTTGTTGTTTTCGCACACTGTGCAGTAAAGCTCATGGTTGCGTAGTATCCTCTGAATGGCCTCTTCGCGCCTCTTCGCAGCTTCCACACTATGGATATCAATGCTGAGATCGGACTTAATCCTGTATTCACAGGACCTGACGAAACTCTCGTTTCCAAGTTCCACTATGCAGGTGTCGCAGGTTCTGATGGACCCAAGACTGGGGTGATAGCAAATATGAGGGATACCCATATGATTTTCCAGGAGAAAATCCAGGACGGTTTTCCCATGGGACGCACGGAGGTCCCTGCCTCCAACCTTTACATTGTGCTCCAGCATATACTCTCACTCCCGGTATTGCAGTTCATGGGACACAGTCCACATGAGGTTTGACCGTCAAAGCCTACAGTGTTAATTAACTATTACGTGATAGTCTTACCATTGTGTGATGATTTCCGCCGCTGAAGAGATGCATGACGGGGCATGCGTGTCGTTGTTGTGGCATGGCGGATCTTTGCTGACGGACGCACATTCCATCACGGATCCCAGGTGGTCTGCCAAGGTTCTTTAGGAATGAACCCTGAGTCAAGCCCCCATCCATTGCGTGACCAATCATTTTAGGTGTATCTTTCTTAAGCAGCTTATGGCTGGTAACTATAGAATGACCTTCTCAGGCACGCCGATTACAGACGAGGCGCAGGATGCTGTCGTTGACCTCCATAAGTGGGGCTTTCCAGGAACCTGTCATCATGAACCGGGGGATGTTTGGATTTGAAAGTCGTCCCAAAGAAGGGGATCATGGAAGAATACGGTATCGCGGGAACAGACCAGAGAGCAGACAGGGAACGGAAGTATGAGATATCCAGAAAACTTGGGTTATCGCCCTCCGCAATCCAGTCCGTTACCTCGTTCTTCGAAAAGGGGATACAACCAGAAAGGAAGTGCAGCGGACTGCCATGTTATCTCGGAGGTTCGAGCAGGGATACTGCTTCGTCTCTTTCCGGGGATTCCTGCCCCGGTTACTGTGACCATGCACCGGTTGTGCAGAGGGGGAATGTGTTCTATTCCACCAAAGGAGGCGTCGAACAGGAGATCGAAGAGGGCCTCGCGGACTATGTTCTGGAAAAGAGGCAATCCATTGACGCCTATATGGCCGCCGGCGGTTACAGCAATTTACAGATAGAGATACATGACCTGAGGGGCGTCATCGAACGCTCTCACCTTAAGGGGATGGGAGGTGCAGGCTTCCCCGTGTCACTGAAATGGGATTCTTTCCGGAAGAGCGGAAGCGAAAGAGGGATGCTTCTCGTAAACGCACATGAAGGAGAGCCTGGGACGTTCAAGGACAGGCGCCTTCTGGAGCTGTTTCCACATTCAGTCCTGGACGGTGCCCTCCTGGCAGCGGCATCAAACGGGATAAGGAAAGTAATCATTGGGATCAGGAGTGACTATGATAACGCCAGAATGAGCATGAGCATGGCGTTGAGGGAATTCTACGAAGAATTTGGAGTGAAATCCCGGGAAAAGCTGCCGGATACCATAGAGATCATGCTGGTTCCGGGGCCTTACGTGACCGGAGAGGAAACTGCACTGATGGAAGCCATCGAGGGAAACAGAGGGGAGCCAAGGCTGCGCCCTCCATTCCCTACGGAGACCGGTCTTTACAATCTACCCACGCTTGTACATAACGCGGAGACACTGGTTGCTATCTCGGAAATAGCCAATGGTGGTAGTTTCAGGAAGAGCTACTGTCTGACCGGCGATGTCAAAAAACCTGGAGTTTACCGTTTACCCATGGGAATAAGGGCTGGAGAGCTGATCCGTAACTATGGCGGTACCGATCCATCGAGCCTTAAGGCATTCATGCCAGGAGGCCTTTCAGGCGGAATTCTTCCCATAAGCATGCTTGACACACCGCTTGATTATGACCAGGTCAGGAAGACAGGTGCAGGATTGGGCACAGGTGCGGTCATAGCGATTTCCGGGGAGAGATGCATGGTGGATACTGTGGCAGCGGTTGCAGAATTTTTCAGGAGGGAATCCTGTGGAAAGTGTTTCCCCTGCAGGTACGGCACGTTTGAACTTTCAGACCTGCTCCAAAGGCTGAAAAATGGACAGGTGAAAGCTGGCGATATGGACAGGGGGAAGATGATAGCGCAGGTCATGATGGACGGATCCATTTGCGCACTGGGCCAGGCGGCAGGAAAGGTCTTCCTCGATTCAGTAAGCAGATTCTCTGATGAGTTCTCTCAGCACCTGGGTAAGAAATGCAATGCCGGTACATGCGGGTTCGGAGGGCACTGAAATTGAGGATAAATATAGACGGAAAATTGCTGGACGTCCGTGGAGAAAGGTATATTGCGGACATAGCTGGCGAAGTCGGTATAGCCATTCCTGCCCTGTGCAGATATGAGGGCCATCAGAACGGGGTCTGCAGGCTTTGCCTGGTTAGAACCAGCAGTTCCCAGAAACTCGTCCCTTCGTGTTCCACACTGGCCCGTGAGGGGGATGAGATCATAACGGACTCTCAGGAGATCAGCAGCTATCGGCGCACACTGCTTTCCATGGTAAAGGAACATCATGCTGAGCATACGGGAAACACGGGCGCAAAGTGTGAACTGGAGAAATACACAGAGAATTATTCCCTGGACCATCATGGTCATCGCGCCGACTTCCAGCCACCGGACAGGAGCCACGCAGCCATAGACTTTGATCCCGGTCTCTGCATCGCATGCAGGAAATGCGTCATAGCATGTAACGATGAGCAGGGAAATAACGTGATTGCAATGACAGGCAGGGGAATGTCCGTGGGAATAACCTTCGATGTGTTGGAGCCCATGGGGTCTTCAGGCTGCGTGTCATGCGGCGCATGTGTGGACGTTTGCCCCACGGGGGCCCTCATTGAGAGAACATGGGCTCCTGCAGACAGAACGGTGATATCCACCTGCCCTTACTGCGGTGTAGGGTGCACGGTGGAATACGGAGTCAGGGGTGACAGGATCATCTGGGCCCGCGGGGTGAATGAAAACACGGTCAATGAAGGCAAGCTCTGCGTTAAGGGCAAGTTTGGCTGGGAATTTGAGTCCAGCGGGGACAGGCTTACCCGTCCGCTGATCCGTAGGAAAGGAATGAAACGTGGCCCGCTCATGGGCAGAGATCCATACGAGGTGTTCAGGGAGGCCACCTGGGAAGAGGCCATGGAACTGTTGACCCGCATGATCCTTGTGACCAGGGATAAATATGGGCCCCGGGCCATAGGCGGAATAGCATGCGACAGAGGTACCAACGAGGACGTCTACGCCTTCCAGAAGCTCATGAGGGTTGCCGTTGGATCAGACAATATCGACCAGTCTGCAACCCTGTGTCATGCCCCATCGGCAGCCATGTTATCGTATGCCCTCGGTACAGGGGCATCAACCAACCCGGTTCACGACGTGTTGAAGTCCAGGACCATAATGGTGGTGGGATCAAACACGGACAGGGCCCACCCCGTGGTGAGCAGCTACATAAAGAAGGCTTCCAGGCTCGGCTCAACCCTCATCGTGGTGGATCCCAGAAGGGTTGAGCTTGCCGGTCGCGCCGATATTTTTCTCCAGCTCAAACCGGGAAGTGATACCTTCCTGTTTTCCGCCATGGCCAGGTACATACTCGAGAATGACCTTTACGATGCCAGGTATGTCAGGGATCATGCCGAAGGCCTGGATGAGTATAGAAGGAGCCTGAGTCCCTTTGATCTGGTAACGGCTGAAAGGTTGACGGGGATACCCGGGGATGTGATAGCACATGTTGCCACCCTGTATGCGACGGAGAAGCCCTCGTCAATATACTGGACACTTGGAATAACCGAACACGAGAACGGGTCTGACAACGTGTCCTCGCTGGTAAACCTGGCCATTATCACGGGAAACCTGGGTATCGAAGGCGGCGGATTGAACCCCATTCGGGGCCAGAATAATGTCCAGGGCGGTGCCGATATGGGCGGTACGTCCGGATCCCTTCCAGGGTACCAGAGCCTCTTGGATGGTAAGACCAGGGCCAAATTCCAGGAGGCCTGGCAATCACAACTTCCGGATGAGCCGGGCCTGAAGAGCACGGACATGATAACTGAAGCGCTTCATGGGAAGCTCAGGCTCATGTACATCTCAGGCGAGAATTCCGTAAGAAGCCATCCGGATTCAAAGGAGGCTGAGCGTGCCCTTGAAAACTTGGATTTTCTCGCTGTCCAGGATATCTTCATGACGGAGACGGCCGAGTTCGCAGACCTGGTACTTCCTGCAGCTTCTGCGTTCGAGAAATACGGCACGTTCACAAACACCGAGCGCAGGATTCAGATGGTTCGGAGGATATTCGACCCCCCGGGCGATGCAAGGGAAGACTGGGCAATCTATGCGGAGCTTGCAGAGCACCTGGGCCATGGACTGGGATTTAAGAATTCCTCAGAAATCATGGAGGAAATATCGTCCCTTGTCCCTGCATGGGCCGGGGTAAGCCACAAGAGGCTAGAGGGCGGTGGTCTCTCATGGCCTGTGCCGGACAGAAACTCCTCAGGTACAGGGATACTCCACGTTGACCATCCCATGAGAGGCATGGCAAGGTTGAGGCCGGTTCACTGGAATGACAGGGATCCGGGGGAATTTCCCTACCTTCTCATCACAGGACGCATGCGCGAGCAATACCATACGGCAACCATGACTTCGCGGTCTGAGGTCATTTCCCGGATCACGGATGGTCCTTTTATGGAGATGAACCCGGAGGACATGCGATCGGAAGGCCTGAAGGACAATGATCTGGTCGGAGTAGAGTCCGGATCCGGAAAGATCACATGCAGGGTCAGGGGATCGGGAAACCTCCAGAGAGGAGTTGCGTTCACAACCTTTCATTTTCCGGAGCTGCGGGCCAACGTCCTGACACCCCACACACTGGATCCTGTCACCAGGACTCCTGCATACAAGGATACGAGGATCAGGATCCTGAAGGAAGAGCGCTGAAACCATGGCGTGAGATGAACCGCCCGGATACGCTCATCTGCACATGGCACATTTCCGTGTGCAGCCACCTGCCGTGATACAGCCAGGTCAACGCATATATAGAAACATGAACTGATGCACTCTGCAGGGAAATGAATCTGATGGAAAACCGTTACTCCAGGCTTGAATCACTTTCACGGCTGGGTAAAGATGGGCTCAGTAGAATAAGGGATTCCTCCGTTCTCCTGGTGGGTGCAGGCGGTACAGGCTCCCTTGTTGCAGACCTGTTATGCAGGGCTGGGGTGAGGCGCCTCATCATCATAGACCGGGATACTGTCTCGCTGACCAACCTGCACAGGCAAACCCTCTACACTGCAGACGACGTTAACCGCAATAAAGCGGATGTTGCTGCCTTAAGGCTTAAGGGAGTAAACTCTGACTGCCTGGTGGATGGTATGGTGGACACATTTGACTCCCACAATGCGCTTGATCTTGTGGGTAGCGCAGACATCGTGATCGACGGTACGGACAACATGACCACCAGGATGATCATCAACGACGCCTGCGTGAAGCTGGGAATACCCTGGATATTCACCTCCGCCATCGATACGTATGGCGAGGTGAAGGCGATCGTGCCCGGAAAGTCGGCATGTCTTGCCTGCTTCATGGACAGTGATCTGTCAGGTTTCCCAACTTGCGCCGATCTGGGGGTCCTTTCCTCGGTTCCCTCCATGATCTCTTCGCTTGCATTCTCGCTGGCCGTGAAGGTCATCATGGGCAAGGAGTCGGGTGAAATGCTGTACTTCCTGGACGGCTGGAACATGGAATTCCAGCGGGTTGCCATAGCCAGAAACGCTGATTGCAGATCATGTCAGCGGCACAATCTTTCATACCTCACTGGGCGGTATTCCAACCTGGGACAGAGGCCAATGCTCTAGTCCTGTACAGACTATGCTGCCCGGTACCAGGACCCGTGCCGGTAAAAGCGGGCTGACCCCTGGATGATATCACTGTTTCCTGACGAGCAGCTCCTGCCTTATGGGGGTCTCCCTTATGGGCACGCCCGTCGCGTTCTCTATCGCCCTCGCCAGCGCTATGGGAACGCCTATGGTCGGTGATTCACCAACACCCTTGGCCCCATGAGGAAGATCGGACCGCGTATCTGCCAGGTACGTTTCAAACTCGGGTAGCTGATTTGCCAGCGGAACTCCCGCATCTGCAATGGAGGATGTGAGCAGCTGCCCGTCAGGTGAATAGGCCAGTTCCTCGAAGAGTGTCTGCCCTATTCCCTGGGCAGCGCCGCCAGCCACCTGTCCCATCACGGTATCGCGGCTCAGAGGCACTCCCACGTCATAGTAAGATTTCAGGCTTGTGACACGCACCTGTCCCTTATGATCGACAGCGGCAGTGGCAAGGTTGCATCCCAGACTGTTGAGGGAACCTTTCACATGCTTGAAGACGAAGCTGTCTGCACCCTCCTTCAGCAGGACCTCGGTCGTGAATTTGCCATGCTTTTCCCTGATGTTGCGCTTTATATCCTGGCATGCCTCGTAAACTGCAAGACCGCCAACCATTGCACTGCGGCTTCCCCATGAGCCAACGCCCTCCGGTGTCATCCTGGTGTCGCCCAGTTCAAGCATTACATGGTCCTCTGCGATCCCCAGCTCCTCGTGCACTATTCTCTTCACAAACAGTTCATGGCGCTGTCCATGGACATTTCCGCCCAGCCACACCCTTGCACGTCCCTCGCTGACAATTACTCTTGCGCTCTCGCCTGGGGAAAATGCAGGTATCAGGACGAAAAAGGCGAAACCGGGCTTCTGCTTCTTCATCTCCCGGTACTGGAGTTTCCTTATTCCATCCTCCAGAAACTTTCTGGCCGGGGGAACCTTTATCCCGAGAGGCGTGGTTATCCCGGTATCTGAAACATTCATGAGCCTTACGTCCACGGGGTCCATGCCGATCTCGTCAGCAAGCATGTCTATGGTCCTCTCAATTATGAAGTGCGCCTCGGGTCTTCCTGCCCCCCTGTATGGCCCTATGGTGGGCTTGTTGGTGAATACCCCCAACCCCTCCACATATGCATGTTTTATGTTGTAGGGGCCGGCAATCTGCCTTGCTATAAAAGCTGTTGAAAATTCGCCCCCTCCAGCATATGCCCCGGAGTCGACGATGACCTTTCCCCTGATGCCGGTTATGGTGCCGTTCTTCTTTCCGTACATGGTGAGTTCACCCACGACACCTCTTCCAGCCTTGCTGGCCTTGAGCATCTCGCTCCTGGTCTCGATCCACTTTACAGGCTTCCCTGTCTTCATGGAAAAATAAGCAGCGAGCACATATTCCGGGTAGACTCCACCCTTGAGGCCGAAACCTCCGCCGGTGTCTGCCTGTATAACCCTGATCTTCTCCGCAGGAAGCTTGAGGATCTCGGACAGACCTTCGCGCATGCTGTGAACAGACTGGGTCGAAGAATAAACCGTGAGGAAGTCGCTCTGGTAGTGTGCAATGATCCCCCTGGTCTCTATGGGGTTGTTTGAAATTCTCTGATTGATAACCCTGTTGCTAACCTCCACCTCGTAGTCTGATGGCTTGAATGCGTTTCCAAACTGGACATTAACGAGGACGTTGTCCTTTCTCTCCGGGTGTATGGGCGGTGCTGTGAGTGCCCTGACCGGATCAGTTACCGGGGTTAGAGGTTCATAGTCTATGTCCACGGAATCCAGAAGATCCTCTGCTTCATACCTGTTCTTCCCGAGGACAGCGGAAATCGGCTGCCCGTAATAGTTCGCATAATCTCCTGCCAGGACAGGCTCAAACGGTCCTGCCATGGAATCAGTTGCCGTTTCGCCTTCAGAGGTCATCACTGCGGGAAAGTCCCTGTGAGTCGGGCCGCCCTTGACACCCAAAATTCTGGCCCGGGGATAAGTGCTCCTGACAACCGCCATGTGCAGCATTTCAGGCAGGACAATGTCGTCGATATATTTCGCCCGGCCTCTCACCATGTCCTCCACTGTGCCCATGGCATGATCACCTCCAGGCCTGAGGATTCCTGGTCACCATCTCCTCTTCCTCTGCCTGGTCCTTGGACATCCCGCTGGCCTGCTGTATTGAGTCTACAATAGAGCTGTACCCGGTACAGCGGCAGATATTCCCAGATAGTGCCTCCCTGATTTCCTCCCTTGTTGCACCGGGGTTTTTCTTCAGGAGCCAGAGTGCCGTCATGATCATTCCCGATGTGCAATAACCACACTGCAGGCCATTTTTATCCAGGAATGCCTGCTGCAGGGGATGCAATTTTTCTCCTCTTGACAGCCCTTCCACTGTCAGAACGGACTTTCCGTCAGCCTGAACTGCCAGGACTGTGCAAGACTTTACGGGCCTGCCATCAAGGTGCACTGTGCACGCCCCGCAGTTAGTGGTATCACATCCCACATGGGTTCCGGTCAGGCCGGCCCTTTCCCTTATGAAATCCACTAAAAGCATCCTCTGGTCTATGCTTTCCTCGTAGATCTTCCCGTTTATTGTTATCCTTACATTGGAACTTCCCATGTTTAAACACCCCTCGCCCTCAAATAGGCTTTTTCTATGGCTTCCGCAGCAATTATTCTGAGTATCGTCCTTTTAAAGTCCGAAGTGGCATAGTTATCAGATGGTGGGTCCACAGATGCCGCAATTTTATCTGCAGCGGCCCCGATAATCTCCTCAGCAGCTTCTGATTCTGTATCGCCGAGCTTCCTGCCCTTCAGGTAATTTTCTGCATCTCTGCATCTCATCGGCGCTGGAGCAACTGAAGTGAGCCCAATTTTCGCGCTTAAGATAGATCCTGACCCGTCGATCCCAACAACGCATGCCACAGCGGCAAGCGAAAAATCGCCTGAACGCCGTTTGTATTTCACGTAGGCGCCTCCCCATGGAGCGGCGGGATAGGGGATCTCGATATGGGTCAATATCTCGTTCTGCTCTATGGCTGTCTGGTACGAGTCCACAAAGAAATCCGAGGCGCTCACCTTTCTCGTTGCGCCCCTACCTGCTATGATGAATCGCGCATCCAGGGCCATCATTGTTGCAGGGAGATCGTTTCCAGGATCTCCATGGACGATGTTTCCTCCCACTGTCCCCATGTTTCTGACCTGCAGATCGGCTATCTGGGAGGCGGTCTCTGCGAGAATGGGAAGGTGCCTTTTCACCAGTTCTGATTCAGTAAGTTCCCCCGTGTTTACCAAGGAGCCCATTGATAGGCCGTTTCCGGATTCTTTTATGTACCTAAGGCCTTCAATACGGGTTATATCGATCAGATATGGGAAGGAAGCAAGGCGCAGTTTCATTATTGGGATCAGGCTCTGGCCACCCGCGAGCACCTTTGCATCTCCCGAATATTTTTCAAGGAGTTCAATGGCATCCTCAACGCTCTCTGGCGAGAAATATTCAAAGGCAGAAGGATACATAAGGTAGGAGTAAAAGATCGTATTTAATCCTTTGAAGTGCCAGCCGGAGCCATGTTTGCCCTGATTCTTTTCACCGAGATTATCTCGGCCAATATGCTCAGCCCTATTTCAGAGGGGAGCACCGCACCTATGTCCAGCCCGACTGGAGTGTGAATGGAGTTTATGAAGTCCTCGGCAACGCCCTCCTTCCTCAGTACAAGGAAATCATGGGAGGATCTCTTCCTGCTGGCCAGAAGCCCTATGTAGGAGACCTTTTCCCGGTAAAGTCTCCTGAGGACCTTGATGTCTTCCTCTCCCCTTGTAAGGATAACGACGTGGTCATGGTTCGAGAACAGGAACGATTCAAGCGGATCCTGGACATTGTTCTTCCCTGCTTCCGAAAACCTGGAGAGATCTAGAACCTCGACCCTCATCCCCAGGGGTCCTGCAAAGCTCGTAATATAGTCTGATATCTCATCCTTACCGCCGGGCGTGATAACCACTATCCTGTCCGGTACAGTGAAGGGCTCGACAAAGAGCTCCATGTTCCCTCCGCAGAACGTTTCCACGAATATCTCATCCCTGTTCCTCTGACTTATGCTTCCCCTGACCGCCTTTTCGGCCTCTTCCAGATGAATCTTGAATATTCTTGGCTTTCCTGAGTCCAAAACCTCCTGTGCAACCTGGCTGATGACACTTTCCGGGCATGCTCCCCCCAACGTTCCATGCAACAATTTCCCATCGGCAGAAACGAGAACCCTGAACCCAGGCCTGGCAAGTGTTGAACCCTCAGTTCGAATGACTGTGGCTGAAACAAATGGTTTACCATTGCGCATAAGATCGGCAGCCACGGAAAAGAAGTCATCCGGGGTCATTGAATATGCGATATGCCGCTACGTTAAAACATTTATCATGCTGTCTGAACCGGCACTGAAGCAGGAAACAGGGAACCTGCAATGGAAATGAAATCACGCGAGGATCAAGGCATGTATAATCAGTGAGTGGAAGGTGATTTATTGCTGCCATTGATATTCCAGGGGATGACCATGAAGTTCAACGGTAGTTTTGCTGTGACCACCCAAAGGCATGTCGCATTCGAAAGAATGAGCGACCCCGAATTTCTCATCACCATAATCCCTGACGTCGTTGAGGCTGCTAAAATTGATCAGCACACCATTCACGCTGTGATAAAGGCTGGCCTTTCGTTCATTAAGGGCAAATTCAGGACCAGCATAATCCTGAAAAATGAGGTGGATGATACGGCCCTGACGGTAAAGGGATCAGGTAACGGATCCGGGAGTTCGATGGACTTCCTGGTAAATATATCTCTGGCTGATGACGTTTCGGGGACTTTGGTAAACTGGGATGCTGAGATCAACATTTCAGGGTCTGCGGCAACCCTGGGTCAGAGAATGATAGACAAGGCAGCCAGAAACTACGTGGACAGGCTCATAGAGTCGTTCAGGAAATCGCTTGGTGAACCGTGAGGACAACGATTGTTCTACTGGCAGCAGGCATCTCCTCACGATTTGGGGCGGACAAGCTTTCCGCAAGATTGGGAGGCATCCCGCTTATGGAGAGAGCACTGAATGCAGCCAGGAATGCAGGCTCCTCGGATTTGGTGATCGTTCTTCAAACCGGATCAAAGCTTGCCCGGTATATCCCCGAAACTGCAAACATCGTGTACAACCCTGAACCTGAGGCAGGGATTTCTGGCTCGGTGCGCCTGTCATTTAACGGCATTTCCGGCAGAACGGACGCGATACTCTTTACCCTGGCAGACCAGCCATTTGTGAGTGCTTCTATGTTGCACCGCCTCATAGATACCGCTGAGAAATCTTCTGCAGGCATAGTTTCTTATAGCATAGGAGCGGATCCCAGGAATCCGGCTCTATTCAAAAGGCGTTATTTCCATGAGTTGCTTTCCATTAAAGGAGACCGGGGGGCAAAATCCCTGATTAAGGAACATGAAAATGACGCTTTTTTGATCGAACCCCCAAGGCCAGAATTTCTGTTCGATATCGATACCCATGAATCCATGGCAGAGGCTGAGAATATTCGCTCTATGCTGGAGCGAGGCTCAGGCACGTCCTGAGTGCTGGAGCCCCTGCATTTCATTTGTGATGATTGAGAGAACCAAAGAGAATAATTCTGCAGAGAATTTGTCTACTGGTTAAATACTGATTCAGAATTGGTGAGACGTTGATTGACATCTCGGGAAAGGAGGTTGTACTAAGGACTGCCGTAGCATCGGGCTTCATCCGTCTTAAGGGTTCCACGATGAGCGCGATACGGGATCACTCAGTGAAGAAAGGAGATGTGCTCGAGGTGGCGAGGACGGCAGGTATGTTTGCAGTGAAAAGGACGCCGGAGACCATTCCCCATTGCCATAATATTCCCATTGAATCTGTCAGGATCGATTTCGTGGAAAAAGACGATGGAATAGAGGCAAGATGCAGGGTGTCTGCACACTATCGCACGGGCGTGGAAATGGAAGCCCTGAACGGAGTTAGCGTGGCATTGCTTACCATCTGGGACATGACAAAATACCTTGAGAAGGACGACACAGGAAACTATCCGTCAACGAGGATGTCAGATATTGTGGTGGAGCTTAAGGAGAAAAGTGATGATAGATCACAAGGTACATAGTTTCCGTATCAGCTTTTCCATAGTAACCTGCAGCAGTACACGGACACCGGAAAATGACGATTCCGGAAAGTCTCTAAAGGAATATCTTGGAAAAATGGGCATGCCTGTGACCGAATACATGGTTGTCAAGGACGATCTGAAGGAAATCAGGGGCGCGGTCAGGAAGTGTGTAGCGATTAGCGATGCCGTTGTTTTAACCGGGGGCACAGGCATCTCGAAATATGACGTTACGGTGCAGGCAGTATCCGCCATTGCCCAGAAAGAAATCAGAGGCTTCGCAGTGCAGTTCCAGATACTGTCGCACAGGACTGCTGGAACGGCAGCGATGCTATCGTCGGCATCCGCGTTTGTTGTGGATGGCAAGCCCGTATTTTGCCTGCCAGGTTCACCGGACGGTGCACTGCTGGGCCTTCGTGATCTGATTATCCCGGAAATCAACCATATTACCTACGAGCTTTCCAAATAGACCTTAATGCTGGTGCGTCAAACCCAAGATCAATCTTCTCAGCGGCAAATGTCGCACGGTGCTGTGATAACCAGTCGTATGAAATGGAACAAATATAATAGCATCCCCACTTCCCCATGTGTCCCCAGCCCGAGTGGGGTAAGTTGGATATCCTAGAGGCCTGCGGAGCCTCAGATCCGGGTTCAAATCCCGGCTCGGGCGTCATGATAAAATTCCATATCCCTATCAGGAAAGACGTTCGTTTTTCGCCACTATCCAACTGCATTGTGTGGAAAAATTTTAAATGAAATTGATTATCTGACTCTGTAGACAGCCGGTTGTTACGCCAGCAATGGCATTTCAGGAGAAGATGAGGAATGAAGAGAGTCGGAAAGAAACATTATAAAAATGAACAAAAATCAGGATATCACACAAATTTCAAAATCAAGAAAAGAGTAAATACCATGGCAAGGTAGGGGCTGGAATACTTGAAGAGATTGAAGGAACTTTTCTGGTTGTGCTCCTTCACGAACAAAGCAGCGAATATCAGCAAAGGGGCTGACAGGACTGCAACGACTAAAATATAGGCCGTGGAATTTTCCCCGAGAAAGTAGGGAATTATTGAAAATGCGACAAGAAGGATCGCAGAAAACGAAATGCAGGCCGAAGAAATTTTCTCCGAGTATACAACCGGCAGCATAGGTACGCCTGCCTTCTCATAATCATCCCTGTAACGATAGGCAAGGCTCCATATATGCACGGGAATCCATACGACGACGAGGGTAAAGAGGAGCCAGGGAAGAACAGAAAATGAGGAAGTGACAGTGTACCACCCGACAAGTACAGGTACACCGCCGGAGAAACCTCCTAATATGACACTCCATGGAGTCCTTCTCTTGAGCAATAGGCTGTAAACGACCACGTTGTCTGCAATTCCAAGGGAGATGAGCGATGCTGCGAGAAATTTCCCGAAGAGTGTGAGAAGAAATACGGACAGAATGATCAGGGATAAGCCTAAGAGAAGACCATTCCTTGGTAAAATATTACCTGTCACAAGAGGTCTGTTTCTGGTCCTGGCCATTTTAGCATCTATATCACGATCTATGACATTGGTGACAGATTCTGACCCTGCAGCTCCGGCGGAAAGTGAAATCACAGCCAGTAGCACAAAAAACCAGTCAGAAGGGGAAGACCGGTCAATTGCAAGCATTGCACCAGCAGCGCCCACAAACACAAGGAGTGACCACACCTTTGGCTTGGTGTACTTGAAATAAAGGGGAATCTTTTTTTTCATGCCGCTGACCAAATGCAGATCACCATTTGAGCTATGGTTGGGAAATAATTAATTTTCGATCCTATTACATTAGGTTGGACCTTTTAATAAAAACTGCGTATTAAAGGGTGAGCTCAAATGGTCTCGGAAGGAAATTCAAATTCCAAGTGGAAGGAAATACTGCTGAGTCCGAAGGACAACATCGTTGCCGTACTGACTTTCATAAGCATTTTGCTTGTGATAGGGCCATTCATTCCAGGTGTGAGTTGGTTCAGTTTGGGTGATTTCAGCCTTGATATGGTTAATTTTTACCACACTATAATGATACCTTTTGTCTTTCTGCTTATTCTGTATGCATCAGAACTTCTGGGTTTAGGCGCGCAGGAAAGAAAGGCAGTTAATCTGAGCACATACCCTGTTTTGTTCCTCACGGTTCTTGGAACAGTCTTCTTCTATCCGGCAAGCACACAGACCGCGGATTATGTGCTACAGGCACTGAGGGACGTCTGGATGCTTGTACTCGCGCTCATGTTCTTGGTTTATCTGCTCGGGCTTCCTTTAAGGGACAGGCAGAGATTCAAGAACATATGGGGAGCATACACGCTCATAGTCATCACAACTATTTCTGCTGGAATCGCAGCTGTGATGGGAATGATCTATGAATATGGAAATCTGTTCGGATATGCTTCCTTACCGGCCTTTAACAATGATGTTACAGCGTGGGGAGGGCTGCAGACATTCCTTGGTAATCTTATAACGTCGCACTCACACCAGATGCTTCCTGCTGTCATGGGTGGAATCATTGGTCTTGCAACGGTGAGCTTTGGCTATGAAAAACTATCTTCAGTAAAGAGAAACTTCGTGAATGCAGGACTGGTAATCGCAGTGATTGGAACAATTTCGATGAGCTATCTGTATTTTATCTCATCATTTGGAACTTACGTGATACCTGCGATATTCACATCCGGCACGGGCGGGATGAACGGGCTTGCTCTGGACGACAGTCAGACAGGCATAGTAGGCATCGGGGCCCTTGTCACGATCATTGGGCTCTATTACCTCCTGTCCGGAAACCGGGCGGATCGCCTGGTTCAGATCTCTGAGATGCTGACATGGATTGCCACTATGGCTGTCATGATCGGTGTGGGATATGCGATGGAGTTTAACGAAACCTATTATGGTTTCGGATCTCCGGGAGTTCCCCCAAACGGTGGGCCCGGTTACCAGTATGATATGGCTTTCACAGACGGACACCTTCTGTTCGCATTTTTCCTCATGCCATTGGTGGCTGGAATATTACTCCTGATCATGCACTACATCAAGGAATTTAACACGGAAAAGAGGATGATCACCTACTTCATAATAGCGGGAACCATAATTGGTGGTTTTGGTGTCTTGGAGTATGTTTTAACACTATCCTGGATTGTGGAGGCCATCGGATTGGCATTGCTGATAATAGCAATAATAATAACAACATACACCTTTGGAAAATCTGCAACTGAAAAGTATTGGGTAAAGGGAAAGCAACATACAAACTGAGGAATTGGATTCCTCAGGTATATTTTTAACCTGATCTGCATAATTTTCCTGCAATATCCTGAACTCCCAATTGTTACCACAGATAATTTCTCGTTTATTCATAATTCATTGGCTCATGAATAAAGGCAAAACTTGTCAATAATGGTGGTAGTGCCCACCATTAGATCAGGGGATCAGACCGTTGAGAAGGTCGTGAAAGGGAAAACATGCGTATATGAGCGGATACCGTACTACAATACAAAGATACGGAACACCAGCTACCACTACAGGTATGTGGGAGGAATGATGACGGCGGGACAAGGAAGGTTAGAAGCGTTCCTCCAGGGAGCAGCCTCATCCATGGGTTATTCATATCCATAATGAGTACAATCAATGCATTTGGCATTGATGAGATACTGAGGAAGCATCTCACAGCGTATGAATCAACACAGATAATCGCAATGGCCAGTATCAAAGGTGGTGAGGCCTTTGCCTGCCAGTTCGCTGGAGACATGGTCCGAAGGAACCTCACTGTCCCGATCCATGGGTGTTGATCTTGAATCCCGCAGAATGTCCTAACTCCTTGACGGGATAGGTTCATCAATGCTGTACAGGCGGTTCTCCTCAGATCTCGTATCCAGGATCAGTGCCGGGAATTCCATCCTGTATGATGTCACGTTGCAAGGGTAATTATCTTGTTTTTTCCATATCTCTTCAAGTGATCGGGGGGTGTTTTCATTTTGTACGTTACAACTGCGTTTGCGTAGTTGAACGTTCGTCAAGGATTCCTAACACTTCCGTAGTCGGATTTACCCGGAAGTCTGAACAGCGGTAAACAGGCTCCCAAAGAATTTTTCATATTCTTCCCGTAACATTGTGGATTAGATGGAATTGAGTAAAGACGGTAAAGAAAATGAAAACGGAGTTCTTGGATAACCCGCATTCAAAACCAAATCACCACTAATCACAGGCTGTGCCATTTGTTGTTGTCAAGCCCCTGCAGGGGAATTCCCTGTAACATCTCTTTTATGCCTGAACGCAGTTTGACAATCTTGCTTTCGAATTCCTCATTCGAGATCGGTTCAAGTGGACAATGCGCAAGCATTGCCTTAAAAAGCTCCTTGGAGGATCCTAATGCACTCCTTTCTTCGGA
Organism: Thermoplasmata archaeon; assembly: GCA_021802055.1. GTDB lineage: Archaea > Thermoplasmatota > Thermoplasmata > Thermoplasmatales > Thermoplasmataceae > JAKAFX01. The sequence goes on along the minus strand of JAKAAY010000011.1, from coordinate 11,567 downwards.
GACTATCCAAACATGAAATGTGTACTTGAGCACTCCCCCCACCAAACTGGTGAAGGTGAAAACTCGGAAGCGATCAAAATTCCAGGCTCCTGTCCAGTTCCATCTGTTCCCGAACATCTGTGAGGCATACACTCCACCTGGCACGACAAGGGTAGCAACACCGCTCAAGATGCTTTTTGTCTTGGAAGGGATCAGGGATTTTCCAATATCGCTTTGCATACTTTGTGCGGCATCATCCCACGCAATAAACGTTGAGGTATACCCTAACGCCTTTCCAATGGAGGAGACGCCAATCTTAAAACGACTGATCGCAAGCCCAATTCCCAACTTCAATAGAAAGTTGGTGTTAGCGAAGAGAATGTAATTGTTACGATTTTCAGCATCGTTGATTAGACCATTCATAAGGTGACACCTGCCATTCCTGAATATCCGGAATACGATAGGTCGATCGTTACGCCAGACCAAGTGGAAGTTGAAACTGGATTTACGCTAACATTACTCCCAGATATCACGATATCCCCATAGAACACATCAAGAAAGGCACCTGTTGAGACTGTTTCTGTTCCTGAATTTGCAAAAAATACAACGTAACCTGGCCCGGCATTACTTGAAACCCAAACCACAGAGTGGCCAGAGCTCTTTGTCTGCACACCCGGATTGCTGGCCCAGGATATTGAATAACTACCAGTCACTGCTGAGGTTTCTGTGGAATTCACATACATGGAGATGTGATATTCATCCATTGACGTGGGATTGACAGGGTTAACCACTAAATTGTAGCCTGCAGTTACTGAATCTGTTCCCGTAGTATTCCCATTCGGCGAGAACGTCACGTTCAGTGAACCGCCACTGGATGCTTCTGGATGATTGATCAGAAGATCGACAGAAATAGATAGAACCACAATCAACACAATGGCAACAATTACCACGTATCTTGCCCTCTTATCCATATATATAATCCACCCTGATCCTGCTGTTCATTTAATCTGCAATTGCAGATAAAATTTAATGACCGAAAATATATTTAAATCTTATGCCTAAGATCTTCACTTCTCTTTTCCAGATATTATTATTAGCCATATACCCTCGGTCACCGAGCGTGGGACACTATTCTATGACCTGCCCATATTGAACAGATTGTACCTCACGCCTGTGCAGAATAGAGCGTTATCGATCCCGTCATCCCTTCTCTGTGCCACATTCCACCCAAGCATCTTCTTGTCTGCTGCAAATCCTGATTCTAAATTGCTCCTCTGATGGTAATGTTTCAGGTACGGCACCGTGTTATGCACGCGCGTGTAAGAGTGTAAGCGTCAGATTATCCTCATGGGATGAAAGGGCTCAGAGGATAATGGAAAGATTCGATCTGGAAAAGATGATTTAGCACCTCCACTGGATAATGAAAAAAATGATTGAAAACACGGCGTGGATGAGCATGTGATCTTAAAATAGGTGTAAAGTCACGATCTTAAGCATAACTATGGACACTATGATAAAAAAAATATTTTTTGTTCAGTGCCCGAAGAGTTTCATCAGGCCCTGAACAATTTTTGTGCCGAATTTCTTTGCTACGATGTATGCGGTTCCACTGGTCCCCGCCGATCCGCCTGCCGCGATGGATAAACTAGCACCCACGGGTACGGCCGATGTGCCGGATGTTGACGAGGAGACATGCATCCGCTCAAAGGTAACTCCAAATTGCGGAGTGTCGTGCCCGTGGACCGTTATCACCATCTGGGATGCCGATGTACTATACCCAACTATGTTTCCCACCTCTACTGTATACGTGCCGTTAGCGAGTTCCATGGAGATGACTGAAGTGCTCGAGGCGTAAGCTACACCATTGATTTGAGCTGACCACGGCACATTCTGTGCAAGTCCCTGCTCTACGATCTGCACGTTATACAGCACAGGCGAAAAGGAAACGTCCACGGTAGAGACTTCAGACATTATATTAACCTGACCGGAAGTGCCGTGGTAGCTGCCATCTGGCGTAGATACAGTGTACGCATAGATTCCATAAGGAAGTGTTGTGGTAATGGCTGTAGTGATCGACGAAAAAGTCTGTCCATTGGACAGGGCTAGAGTCCAGAGTGTTCCCTGTGGTAGTCCGTTCTCGTTGAACGTTGCCTGACTGGAGGATGATTTTGCGTAGAACTGGATTGATTCCTTTGCATTGCCGTTATCAATCTGCACTACTCCACTGTCTATGGAGGGGACATAAGCAGGATTGGATGTGCTTACGGTGAACTCATAGTTTCCGTCCGAAAGGGTGAAAACATTGGAATATGGTGCCTGGGTTGAATTCTTAACACCGTTTGTCAGGTTGACATACCAGATGCTTCCAGTGGGCAGCCCGGATTCTGTGAAGACGGCGCTGAATTTCACCTGCATGAATGAAATGGGGGTGCTTATGGAAGCACCCTTGACCTGCAGGTTCCCGCTGCTTATGCTGGGCACGTAGTTGGGGTTCGCTGATGCAATTGTGAATCCGTATGTCCCGTTCTGAAGACTGTAAGTGATCTGCGCAGGGTCTGACGATCCCGGTCTACTGGCAGGAATTCCGGTTATATTTGCGTACCACGCAGTACCCTGAGGAAGGCCATTTTCAGTGAATGAGACTGAATAGGTGACGGGCTTGAATTGAACCGAAATGCTCTCACCCGCGGTGGTTACCTCCACTGTTGCAGAATATACGGAAGGCTGGTACATTTTGTTGGCAGTGGCTACTGAGTATTCATACGCTCCAACCGCCAGATAGTCAGTCATGGATGATGAACCCGTGTTCAGGTAATATGCGGAAGTGGAAGAGGTCAGGTTAATGTACCATGCGGTTCCGGAAGGCAGACCCTCCTCACTGAAAGTTACCTTGCCCTTGCTTGTAAGCACAGAAAATGTGCTGATTGCGGTGTTTACGTTTCCCTGAAGGTCCGTCCCATTAATGTAGAAGTGGTCTGTTCCGCTCGGGAGATCCTGGCTGCTCACGGCAAAGGTATAGTTGTTGTTGGATGATACTGTAAATGGAACCGCAACTTTGCCTACCGTCCCATCAACGCTCTTCAGATCGTATGCACCGAAGGGGCTCTGTATTTGCGAATAGACATAATGGGTTCCTCCTGAGCTGTAAGTTCCAGGTGGCGTTATGGAGACCGGATTGAATGTGGGCATTGAGAGAGATATTGGATATTCGGCTCCTGTCTGCGGTGCGATCATATACCCGATGTTAGTGCCGTCCGCACTGGTAGTATACCAGCTGACTATCATTGAAATATAGCTTCCCTGCGGTACTTCTGAGAGCAGGGAGTAGAATGAGATGTTATATTCCTGAATATTGCCGGAAAGACTCAGGTCATGGGTTGTCGAGTTGGCTCCAATAAGCACTCCCCCAGCAGAAACAATCACCGAGACCGTCACCGGCACGACCCCCGTTATGCTTCCGGAAGCAGGCGATGACAAAGCAACAAAGAAATGGGCATTTATCGGAACTGCCTCAGAGAGAAACAGCGGGGTGTTCATTGCCTGTGAGGACTCGAATGCCCATGAGGAGGGGCCCTCGACCGGAACCAGATAGTATGAATTGAAGTTGTGCTGTCCAGCGGGAAATTCTGTGGTCATTGAAAATGAGGTGCTGCCGGACGTTGCAACAGAATCCACATGTTGCGCATAGAGGGTCACATAGTCCGGTTCTGTCAGGAGTACTGTTGGTGGAGGTACCGGTATAAATGTTCCAAATAGCGTGACGCCGTTGCTCTGGGCAATCCCCGTCCCCATGGTTATATTCCCGGAAACACCGGAGTAGGAAACGCCGAGCGGGTTGGGATATGTATAGGGAGCAAATATTCCTGTAAGTGGAATGGCACTTTCATATGACATCACAGACGGAATGTTGTTCCACGCACCATTTTTGTAGAACTGAAGGTCATTGAAGACAGCAGGGCCAAGCTCGTTCAGGCCGCTATAGTCACCTGCAAGGGCCGCTGAAAATGTCGGAAGATTATATCCTGTGGACCTGGCATTGCTTCCAAAGTCTGCCAGGGTCTTCCCGTCCATTTGAATTGCCCATACATCCTGTGCGGAAGTTCTCGTAATTGAATACGTATTCACTGTTCCGTTCACTCCAGCGCTTCCCGGTGGCCCGGTGATATATCCCTCACTTCCGAAGACTGATGAAGCAGGAATGATCGCATAGAACCAGGACCCGTCCGGATTCGCAGCACTCACTGTGTATCCAAGCATTATCTGTGTACCGTCGGAAAGCGTGACGTTGATGTACGAATAATCAGTGGCAGTTCCGTAGAGGGTGTGTGGAATTACCGTCATGATGTTTGCGGATATTCCCATTGCATGAGCCGAAGTGTAGTCGCCCTTTACTCCTGCAGAGTAGGTCATTATTGTCAACTGGTGAGTCAGGAATCCCACGTTCGGGGAACCTAACCCCGTCACAGGGCTCCACCCCGGTCCCGCGTTGAATAACCCGTTTGGTCCGTTGTATCCATACAGAATGTCATGGAAGGCTTTGTGATACACCGGAGAGTTGAAGATCGAATACAGCGTTGGTGTTACGAATCCAAGCAAATTGCCGTTGCCATAATCAAGCTCATATGAATCTGCGGTGGCTATTACTCCGGACCAAAGTGGGGAGGCGAAGCTTGTGCCACCAAATGCATAGGAACCTGCTACAACTCCGTTGAAAACGAATAAATTGCCAGCAAACATAGCATCGGCTGCAACGTCAGGAACCCCTCTCCTGTCGGCATACTTGCCTGATGTGGGTATTCCCTGGCCGGTCTGCCAGGATGGTTTCGCAAATAATATGCTGTAGCCGCCTCCGGTATATCCATCCCATGCAGTTTCGTTGGACCATCCTGTTGGGTTTACCACCTCGGGAACCGAGGGTGGACCGTTCAGCGGGTTCGATGTGCCTGTACTGACTGTACCGTTCATGAACAGGGATGTGCCCCCTACGGCGAGAACATAAGGATCATCCGATGGCCACATAACGGATCTTGGAACGCTTGTGTCATAGCCAGCAGATCCCTGGTCGCCGCTTGCCGCCAGTACCGTTATTCCTGTTGCAGCCGCTTCCTTCGCAAACGGATGGAAGTACTGCGCTTCGTTTCCAATTTCTGGTTCAGGAGCTCCCCAGCTGTTTGATATGACGTTTGCAAGCTGGTTAGTTATGGTGTAGACCAGCGACTGAGTGAGTGTATAATCGGCGTCTGGAGATATGACGGACACAATGTTTGCTCCAGGAGAGGTGGCATGCGCCATCTGGAAGTCCAAAGCGGATTCAACCTCCCAGAGACCCACGACAGATCCTTCCACCGTCGAGACGGGTGCTGGCTGACCATATGGATAAACAGTCTGGTATGAGTTTGTTGCCGGCATGTTATAGAGCGCGTCGTACGCCTGCAGATCTGCGGTTGAGGTTGGGTCTCCAAATGCATCCGTGACAGCTATGGTAATGTATGCGCCATTTACTCCACTGGATATGAGCCCAGACTCATTATACGCCAGCTCCGTCGCATAAGGCGTATACGGGGGTTGAGCGTTTGCCAGTCCGACCCCGTTCCCTGACCCGTTTTCAAGCGCAGATAGTTCTGTGCTCACGTTTGTTCCCAGCGCTGGATTCAGTTGTATGGCTGGGAGAAAATACGGATAATTGGTAAAACCTATTGCGGTGTTTATATAGGGGAACAGTGAACCTGGAACACTTATATTATGGAGATTGAAGTAATATTCCCCAAGCGATGTCTTGAACAGTGCAAATGTTGTGTTGAATGCTTTCTGCAGATTCATAAGGGTACCTGTAACCTGCAGGTATCCGTGATCATTTCCCCGTACCACTGTAAGCCCCATTGATGAATAATAGGATGCGACTTCATTGTAAACACTATCGTTCACCTCGAAGAAGTGAACAAACTGTTCGTGGGACATATAGTGCCGGTACAGGATTGATGAGGGGTTCGAAACCTCGCCAAGATAGCTGTTCAGTGCTGAATTGTTCTGGATCTTCAATCCCACAAAAACGGACGTGGTCTGGCTGAGATTTATGGTGCTCTCCTGCACTGCTCCCTGAGGTATGTATGGAAGCGTACCTGAGATGGTGACATTGGGGACCAGTGAATTTGAGACTATTGCTGAGGGCGCAACGACGGTCTCCTTTGCGTTGCCGCTGAATACGTTGCCGTCTGGCCCAGCTGCATTAAAAACAATTGCAAGCGAACCAAATACCATAAATGCAGACAGGAGTATGCTTACTACTATTCTTGCACTCCTTCCCCTGGTAAAAATTCTTTCATTTATGGTCTTGACTGCTCGATCACTCTCTCTCGACCTGTTTGATTTCATTAACTAATTAACTGTTTAGGAAATAAATAGCCGTGTGTGTTTAAAACGAACGAACACCAGGTTCCAGCAGCTGTACAGATGCAGTGATCCGGTCGCAAAAACGCATGAGATACAATCAGATATTACGGTTCGAAATCCTCAGAGTTTTCCCAAACAAAGTCGAATAGAGAATTCAGCTTATTGGCGGAATCCGTGCCATCTATCTCGAAGCCTGACACCTTGGTATTGATCAATCCTTCCTTCACCGGTGCCCTGGATTCCAAAAAAATGAAAACAGAATTGCCGTCACTGGTGATATAGCTAAAGGGATCGGCAATGCCCGATACCCTGATCTCGAATTTCTTGATAATTTCCTTGGTAATTTCTATCAGGCTTCCATTCCTGGGCAGCAGCATTCTTATCTTTATGCCATCGTTTGCCTTTCTTGAAAGGTATACAATTGTGTGCCTGGAGTATATCCTGAGCATATTCCTCTTGTCCAGCATTAAGTTGATGTTGTGCCCGGCCTTCTGGACCACACTGTTAATTGTTGAAATTACCGGATCAATCCCTTCCGAGATGCGAAGTCTCAGTGGGCTGTCGCCGGCGTCCTCAGGAAATCTAAATCGGTCCGCATATTTCCTTATGATGCTTTCCTTCTGCTCCTTCATCTGATTCAACTGATCTTCCTTGAACTGGAGGAGACTATTGATCGCATCTTCGAAATTCATTGCCTGGAATTTCATGGGATTTCCTCCCACAAGTTCCACGAGCTTAAATTCCTGCAGAATCTTCAACATCCTGTATACTTTAGCCCTGTCAGTTGTGGTTGCTCGCGAAAGATTTCCTACCCCGGTTTTCCCGGATCTGAGCAGGGCGATGTATACCTGAATGGCGTCTTCTCCCAATCCCAGTTTGCTGAAGTATTCCCTGATCTCCTCCGGCTCTGAAAACCCGCCTGACAATTCAAAAATCAAGGGCGATACGATATATTATTGTTTTTACTCTGGATTGCATACGAAGTAGAGTCATCGAAATTTGCACGCGGGTTCATGTGTTTGTTCAAAATTACATTAAGAAGAGTTAAATAACCCTCTTAAAATATTCACTTGCGAAGAGAGGGTTCATGCCAGGCAGGATCATTAAAAAGATAGCGCTTGTCGGAGATGTGAAGGTCGGGAAGACAAGCCTTTTTTTCAGGTTCCTTAAAAATGCATTCTCCGATGATTATAAGGAGACTATTGGCGTGAACATAGGTAAAAAAGACGTAAAGATACATCTGGACGGGGCGGAAAGGGACATTACCCTGCTCGTCTGGGATATCTTTGGTTCCCATCTTCATGGTGAGGTCAGGCGGCTCGCCCTGGAGAATGTTGATGCGGTAATCATTGTGTCCGATCTTACAAATGAGAGCAGCCTGAATTCGGCAATTGAATTCTGGTTACCCTCCCTTTCCGAGATCGCCAATACTTCCTCCATTTATTTCGCTTTAAACAAATCCGATCTGGTAGAGGAAACACAACTTAACCGGAAGAAGGCTGCGTTCTTATCTTCCCTGGAGAGCGGCAGTGGCATCCTTGACGAGAAAAGGGTATTCCTGACGAGCGCAAAAGACGCGACCGGTATCCATGAGATATTCGAGTACATTGCGAGAAACGTTGCACTTACCAGGTCGTCAATGGACCACTACGAGGGCGAGCTGGAATTGATGGCAGTTGGCAGTTCCGATTCTAATACTCTGGAAACCGTATTCGACCGGATCGTTACGGACGTAATAGCACTGTTTGATGACAAGTCAAAAGCACAGGATATACTGCAGGAATCCTACAAACAGAGTACCCTCAACAGCGAGGATATCATTCCTGAGGAACTGGACGAGTTCATTGACATAGTTCAGCACAAGTTGATTGACGAGGGAATGAGAGCATCCAGCATTTTCAGGCTTTCAAGTGAGTGGAAAAACTTAAAAAGCAGGGCAATGGGATGAATCCTCGTGCAACCCCAACCGACTAAGGATAAAGTTCATCCCTGAACGTGTCCACCCAGTCAACACTGCCCTGATCTCCCTTCCACCCGTCGAGTTCCTTTTGATAAGTGATTTCAATTCTCTTGATCACGTCCTCCAACCTTGAAAGTTGTCTTTTGCTGAGCTTACCCGAACCCATCAAAGCAAGGGAAATCAGTTTTCCACTGATTATTGAGATTCCGGCTCCGCTTAAATTTATGTGCCGAAGTTCTTTTCTCCCCGAGGCCTCCTTTATGGCTTTCTGAATCGCAAGCAGACTTGCCGATATAAGGTCCTGGTCCATGTCGGGATTCATTCTCCTGGTATAGTGGCGGATCAATCTTCCATCCTTGTATATGATGAATATATCATTCCATGATCCAGAAACCCTGCGTCTGTAAAGATAGAATATAGATAGGGCTGCAAGGAGACCCGGTAGAAGCAGATATTCCGCGTAGTGCAGCATGATGGCATTTTGACCTGAGGAAGGGCTGCTGCTTGGCCTGAATGAAAGGTTAATTACAAGGTTCCTGGATTGAACTATGAACGTAATATTCGTTGCTCCAGCATATCCCTCGGCAAAGGTTGTGTAATTGTAAGAGCCCTGGGGTAGAGGCACAGTGATTGTTCCTGAGGTGTTGGTATCGTAATATGATTGCATGGAATCATTGGTTATTTTCACCCCCCACAGAGTACCATGCTGATACCCGTAGAACAGAAATGTAACGTTATAAAGAATTTCGCTGAACGTTATTGGCATAATGATAGGGGTTCCATTGACTGTGAGGTTTCCGGAAAGAGGAGAAGTCACATATCCGGAAACGCGGGATGCCATGAAGTGATACGTGCCATTTACAGCGTAAAATTCTATGGTTGTGTTGAAGGATGATTCAATTGAATTGCTGAGATTAACAACCCAGGGAAACCTCGATCTCGGCAGACCGTTTTCGACAAACTCAACCTTGAATTTAATGAGCTCATAATTTACATTGACTAGGATGTTTTCCCCGTTCACCAGTACGGTGGCGGCGGTGATGTTTGCCGAATATCCCTTTACATGTGAAATCGTAAAGTTATAACTCCCATTTTTCGCTACAAAATTGATGAGAGAATTGCTGGATGTCTCCTCAGATCCATTGAATATCACCGACCATTCAGTGCCTTGCAAAAGACCGGTCTCGATAAATGTTACATTGTAAACCTTTACCCCCAGTGGATAGAACCAGGCGGTTTCATTGATGGGAGACTCACTCGTCACGTTTGCCGTTGAGTTTGAGCCGGAATAGCTCCCATTGCCATTTCCAACCCAGAAGTAGAAGCGGTAACCCGGATTTGCCACAGCAGAAATCTTTACGGTGCTTCCATGCAAATACCAGCCAGAAGCAGGACTGGTCCCGCCTTCGGTTGAATTGTTTGGGCTGAGTGCGATAAAATCTTCCTCGGAATATGTGAAATTTACCTGTCTATTGCCCCCTGAAATGCTTACTTTCGTTGAGTTTGTATTGTTTACAAACCTTACCCCCCTTGTAATGTTCACTGTTGAGGACACGTTAACATAGTATGTTCCGTTGCTCTGCAGGGATGTATAAGAGCTGTTCGTAACTGTGACCGTCTTTCCGTTCACCGATATATTCCACGAAGTGTCACGGGGCAACCCGGTCTCGCTAACGCTCAAATTGTACAATTTGGCGAGGGAAATATGAATTTTGTCGACCTGTCCTGAGGTTATGGATACTGCGGAAGAATTTGACCTGTAATAAGGGTAAGAGGCATCCACCGTGTATGTACCGGGAGAAAGAGAGATGTTAAATACTCCCGAAGCAGTATTTTGAATGGTGCCATTTATGGTCAAGTTCGCGAATGATGGAGATATCGTCCCCGAAAGTGACCCATAGAACGGATACGAAAAATTTGAAGCATTTCCATTTTCTATTCCAACGCCGAGGGATATGGTATCATTTGCCAGTGTTATTTGTGCGGCGAGGGGGGAGGTGATAAGGCTGGGATACGCTGTGACGTTGAGGAATGGCTCCACTATGAGATACTTGCCGGTCCAGTTCACCAGCGGCCCATCCAGAGAAAAATTCAGATCATGATATACGCCGCTGGAAAGACTGAAGACGTTTGAACCATTCTGCACCTTAAAGACCATGCACCCCTTTTCACTTGTGCTGTTATATAAGAAAACAGCGGCTCCGAGATTCCCATTGCCCCCGCTGGATAATGGCGATAAAGATACGTTTACTTGAAAGTTAAAGAACCATGATCCGGAACTTACCCGGTAACCAAGTGCATCCTGGGTAGACCATCCCGACAGGTTTGAGAGACTTTCGGTTCCTGAAATGTTTGTGGTATTGGTGACTTTCTGGCCAGGAAGGAAGATATAGGTTCCTGTGGGGCCATTTGTACTCACGGTCACGTTTGTATATCTGTCTGGCTTGAGGGTGGCACTCAACGACGTATTCCACAACCTGCTGCTGTAAGACGAGACACCAGATCCAAGAAATTGAATCTTAACAGGACTGGCGTCGCCTGACTGGACCAATTTGTGGCTTATATCAACCATGGTACTGGTTTGATGATGACCGACAATGACTCCGGGCAAAAGAAGGAGGAGGACCAGGCCAAAGATGACAAAACGCATTTTTCTTACTGCGATAATAATCAAATGGCTCATATCAATCTTGACATTGGTTCTGCCGGGCAATGATTTGCCGCCTGAAATGAAGCTATTGCAGATCTTATGGATCCCTTCAGCATCTGATGAGTATATAAAGAAAAATCATCCCATTGTTACGCCTTACAATGAATTATCCAACAAAGTACTGAAGCTTAAGAAAGCCCGGTGCATTAATGAAGACTGCAATGGCAAGGATGCTGGCTTGCCTTATCTCCGGCAACAGGGGAGATATGCGCATACTTGATTTCTCCATCCACAAAAGAGAAGAAAAATGAAGGGCAATTCCAAAGGCGCTACCGATGTCCATTACATAACAGGACTCCCGAACGCCTTTGAATTCTTCTTCGCGGCCATGGCCGTAATGTTATCATCCTATACAACAGGCCGCAGCACAGCCAGTGAAGAATACGTAATAACCTTGAGGAACTTCATTCAATGCCATCCTCCGACGGTGAGATTGTTCCAGGCGGGGGACCTTCCGCGTTTATTCCGACATTTATTGCGGTAATACTGGGAACCTTGTCTTCATGGCTCTGATGGATAAGTTTACTT
>JAKAAY010000030.1 GCA_021802055.1 Thermoplasmata archaeon | reverse complement strand
GTGGATAGTGAACTCAACAGGCATTACCATAGCCAACAACGCGTTCGGCGGCTGGCTGAACGGGCCTGACGTAACTGCGTCATTCCCAACGGCGGGTAGCGTCATACTCTGGAATGTCGGGACTTCCACAGTGAACGACAACCTGTTCGTCGGAAATGATGTGTATGGTCTCGTGGTCTTCAACAATGTCCTCTATTCGACATCTAACAACGTCATAACAGGCAACCTGTTTTCCGTTGGAGGCGCATACGGCACAGATCTGGGCCTTTACAGCGGTAGCCAATGCGTTCTACCTGCATTCTTTACAAACAACCAGGTTATCGGGAACAGATTTGCCGCGGGCAACACAATAGTGAGCCCGCTCTATAGCCCCTATTCCACAAACTTCCTTCCGAGCCTAGGACTCTATCGTAACGAATTTGATCTGGGAACTCCTGGATCAGGCAACTACTACTGGAACTTTAACGGAGCCATCCCATACACCAATGGGGGTCAGATCTGCTGTGGCGGAGATTATAACCCGGCCAACCTGGGCACCTCATCCTATAACGTGGTATTCCATGCCGTGCATCTGCCTGCAGGCTCACAGTGGACCGTCGATGTGCTGAATAGTGACATCCTGCCAGTTCTGTCAATGACAAGCACACTTACCGCGGCGTTGCCAAATGGAACATTCTCGTATGTGGCATTCAACGCGACGGGTAAGTACCTCGCAGCCACAAGCACACCTGCCAACACATCGGTTACGGTGAACGGGCACAGTGTGAACGTGTATGTTACGTTCAATCCAGCATACAACGTAACAATAGACGAAACCGGGCTTCCAGGAAGCGTTTTCTGGTCCCCATCCATAACCCCCGTCGGGACCAACGCAACTGCGAACGGGACTGCGCTGGGAGTACCGCCCACAGGATTCCCGCCGGAGACCCCTGTGGACACATACTTCCTTACGAACGACACCAACGGCACCTATTCGTACTCGGCATCCATAGTCTATTCGGCAACAACGCCTCCTTATATGTTCAGCAACATAAACGGTACCCTCTACACAGTGAACCTGACGCTGACCAAGGCATACTTTGGAACATCTCCAGCTTCCAAGGCACAGCTCTCGGCACTTGCCAATGGATCATTTGCAATAAGTGGAGCTAACGTGACCATAAAGCTGACGTTCCAGAAGGCAGTCAAGTACAGCCTGTCCTCGGTCGTCTTCTTGGAATCATCGCTGCCCTTCGGCACTCCATGGACAGTGACCGTTTATAATTCGGCGGTTTCTTATAGCTGTGCTGGATTTTACCTGGGCCAGGGAAGCAGCGTATCCGTTGCAGCCTTTGAGATACCCAACGGAACCTACAACTATTCAGTTGCTGTGGGCTCTGGATACAGGTACTACTCTACTGCAATAGGTCAGAGCAACTTCTCCACTGCAAAGACATACTTTGCGCAGATTGATCTATCGAAGACCTTTGTGAACCTGTATGGTATTGAGTTCAACAACGGAATGTCTCTGGCCCAGGGTCTAATGTGGTCTGTCACCATAGGGGGCATGACTGCGAGTTCAACAACAAGTTGTGCATTCGCTCAGCTCCCAGTCAGTTCCACGGCTTACACCTATACAGTGACTCCTCCAGCGGGATACAGGACAACTGTAAACGGCACAGGCAGCATCACACTCTCCAAATCCACAATGGTGAATGTGACGTTTGCTCCGATGCAGACCTATACAGTGACATTCACTGAGTCCGGCCTGTCCAACGGAACTGCCTGGACTGTTGAGTTTAATGGTGTAAACGAGACCTCCACCTCCAGCCAGGTCATCTTCTATGTCTACAACGGAACATACTCATACAACCTGTATGGCGTGCCATCGTTCTCCGGACCTTCCAAGACATCCGGAACAGTGAATGTCAGTGGTTCGAACCAGGCTATCAGTGTGAGCTACACTGCCCCGTCCGTGAGTGCGCCTCTGAACCCATACCTCATCATTGCGATTATCGCAGTGGTTCTGGTAGTGGTGATCGGCGTTGCTTACTTCTTCGTGGGCAGACCGCAAAGAAAGTCGTAGACCGTTAACCCAATTTTTTCCCTTTTTTTTTATTTTTTTAATTTTTATATTCTCTTATTTCGATCTAAATCCGATTATACTGTATTTGTTTGTATGACGAGGAGATAATGCATCTCAGGAAGCCCTGAAACGTTATTTTGCCTGGACTTTCAGATGCAGAATGCTTCATGCAGAAAGATATTTAGATTGCAGCCTAATTCAGGCTGTTGAATGGTGCGATTTATGAGAGGGAGCTTGCCCAGATACTTTCCGGTGATTATGACAGGGTCAGCAGGTTTATCTCAAAATCGGGAAATCATTCTCTGAATATCCGGGCATTCTGCGATCACCCATTTCTTGTAACAAGGTCTGCGGGCTCACAGGGTGCAGACATTATTGCCCTGAGGGATGACATTTCTGTCATTATCGAAGTCAAGTCCTCATCTTCCAGGCTCATAAATTTTTCAGAGGCTTCCGGCAAGAGGCAGGAACAGGCTGAGCGCCTTTCTGAACGCTGCAGGAGATCCGGACTCATACTGATCTACGCCTACAGGCTTAAGAGCGAAAAGGGTGACCCATGGAGACTATTTGCAATGGATGGTGAGCCACAGGGTAGAATCCGGCTCCTCTATAACGTTCTTCCAAAAATTTCCACCACCAGAGGCGGAAACTACAGCCTCCAGTGGGATCATGGCCTTCCACTCACTCAATTTCTGGAGTACGTCACTTCCTAGAAATTTAGATGGATTGAGAGATGGCCTTGCTCAGGGCTTCCACTCCCATGTCAATCTGGCTTTCCCTGATGATCAGTGGAGGAATGAGCCTCAATGCACTCAAACCCGTGGATAGAGTGAGTAGGCCATTCTGAAATGCTTTGTACTCCACTTTGTCCCTAAGCTTCGTATCAGGTTCTCTGGTCTTCTGGTCCCTGACGAAATCCACGGCCATCATGAGGCCAAGGCCTCTTACGTCCCCGATCTGGGGGAACTTTTCAGACAGTTCCTGCAACCGCTTCTTGAAATAAGTACCTGCCTTAGCAGCATTCTCAACCGCCTTCTCGTTCTTCATTGCGTCAATGGTGGCAACGCATGCTACGGAAGCCAGCAGGTTCCCGCCAAAGGTGTTGGAATGCAGTCCATCTTCCGGGAAATCCAGATCCGCTCTCACAACCGAGGCGCCCATGGGTATCCCAGAAGCTATTGATTTTGCCAGGGAGATGATGTCCGGCTCAACCCCGAAATGCTCAGATGCAAAGAACTTTCCAGTCCTGCCAAAGCCCGTCTGAACCTCGTCCATAATCAACAGGATCCCGTTATCCTCCGCAAGTTTCTTAAGCCTGGAGTGGAAACTCATTGGGGGGACAATGTAACCCCCCTCTCCCTGTATGGGCTCTACCATGAATGCTGCGATGTTTTCGGGCGGGGCATATGTTCTGAAAACGTACTTCTCAATGAATTCCAGTGTTCTGTTTACCAGTTCCTCAGGTTCAGCGTATCCATCGATACCAAATGGATTCCTGTAGGGGTTAGGGAATGGTACATGTTCAACCCCCGGCATGGAAGGGAAAAGGCCCTTGTGATGTATGGCCCTGGATGCAGTGAACGACAGCGATCCCTGGCTTCTCCCATGGAATCCGCCGATGAAACCAATAAATTGCTGCCTTCCGGTGCTTACCTTGGCGATCTTGATGCCGGCCTCGTTGCTTTCAGTCCCGCTGTTTGTGAAAAATACCTTCTTCTGGAACTTTCCCGGGGTTATATCACATATGGCCTTTGCCGCATCCACCTGTGCCCTGTAATAATAGTCAGTGCCTGCGAAGTGCCACAGCTTGTGGAGCTGCTTTTCAACAGCTTCAGTTATCCTGGGGTGGACATGGCCCATATTTGTAACGCTGATGCCTGAAGCAAAATCAAGGAAAACGTTCCCGTCCACATCCTCAACAAATGCCCCTTTGGCCCTTTCCCCAACCACGGGAAGAGACTTGGTGGTCTTAACCAGGTACTTTGAGTCTAGTTCAACTATCTTTCTTGCCTCAGGTCCAGGGGGGACCACCTTGATTGTAATTTTTTCAGGTATCTCTTTTTCATGTTCAACTTCTCTGGATATCATAGAAACCACTTGTCCATTGGAGTGGGAAATATATAGTTAGTTGACAATTCTCGCAAGCCAAATACGAAATTCGAACCTGACAACGCTTTATATTGTGAATGATTCTGGAAAACATTGGACTCCAGCGACAGGAAGAAGTGGATCAAATTCTACAGGGATGAACTGACCGATAAGGAATTCTATGACAGGTTGTCGAAGAGGTCAGAAGACGCAGAATTCTCTGCAGGACTGAAGAGACTTTCTCACATTGAGGGAACCCATGCATCTTTCTGGAAAAAGTACCTGGAAAGGAACGGAGTGAAGACGGATAAGTTACGGCCAAGACGATTCAAGATCAAGGTACTGCTGTTTGTCAGCAGTATTCTGGGTCAGTACCTGTCCGTGAGGTTGCTTGAGCATGGGGAGATCGAGACGTGCGTTGAATACTCCGGATACCTTAAGGAGAGTAAGGGGGACAGGGAGTTTTCCGAGGGTTTGACCTCACTCCTGCATGATGAAGTGGAGCATGAGGAAGTCTTCGAGAACAGGATCAAGAAGACGGAGGAGCAGATTACCAAGAACCAGGATGTCATTTTTGGTCTCAGTGACGGCTTGGTTGAGGTGCTGGCGGCTCTGGCCGGGCTCACCGCTTTCATATACGACAGCACCATAATAGCCCTTGGTGGGCTGGTTGTCGGTGTCGGGGGAGCAATAAGCATGGCCCTTGGGGCATACCTGGCACGATTTTCTGAGTCACAGTACAAGATCTCGGAATTGAAGAAGAAGACCCTCTTCGATGAATCTGGAGTGGACTGGAGTGACCTTGAATCCCTCAAGGCCAGCAGCAGGCGTTCCGCTGTGAACGTGGCCTTTACCTACATCCTGGGAGCAATCATTCCCATAGCCCCGTTCTTCTTTCTTGACCGCTTCACAGCTCTCCTGGTGGCAATTTTTATGGTCGCCTTCAGCGAGGCGCTGACCAATGCCATAGTGGCCCTGTCCATGAGTACCAGAATGCTCACCGTTGCGGTGAGATCAGCATTGATGTCACTCGGCGCCGCTGCAGCGACGTTCGGGGTGGGGGAGATATTCCACATTGTGTTTCACATAACACTGTTATGAAACCGTGAATTCCACCCGCAAAGCCTTATTATGAATTGAATGATCCGAATGCCGTGCAGATGACGCCCGGGGAAGGGGAATCAGCATTCCTGAGTATCAAGGAAGAAGTGGAAAGCGAGTTGCAAGCTTTCATGCGAAGGAAGATCGAGCAGGCCAGCGATGCAACTATACGCGGAATAGTGGAGATGCTATCGTCATATTCCCGGGGTGGCAAGAGGATCAGGCCGGTAATGCTGATCCTTGGTCACGACCTTTTTGCCCGCCATAATGAAGCCACGGTCAAGGCCTCAATTTCAATCGAACTTTCACAGTCATATTTCCTCATCCAGGATGACATAATGGACCAGAGTGAGACCAGGAGGGGGAAGCCTAGCTTTCACATGGAGGTGTGGAACCGGCTGTTCCACAATGACCCGGAAAGGAAACGTCTTGCGGAGAGCATAGCCCTTGTGGCATCGGACCTGGCGGAGAGCTACTCGCATGAGGCCATATTTGCCAGCGGACTTGACAGAGATCAGGCACTCATTGCAGACACTGAGTTGACCTCCATATTTGAGACCACAGGGCATGGTCAACTCATTGACATTTACTCAACTTTCGCAGAGAACTTCACGGAGGCCGACCTCATAAGGCTGCACACGCTCAAAACTGCCAGATATACTGTCGAGGGACCACTGGTCATGGGGGCCAGGATAGCGGGAAACGCTTCAGAAATACAGAATCTGGAAAGCTATGGTTATCTTGTGGGAACTGCGTTCCAGATACAGGATGACATACTTGGGATGTTCGGCGATGAATCTGTCCTTGGAAAATCTGTCAAGAGCGACGTCAACGAAGGCAAGAAAACGCTTCTCATCCTGAAGGCTCTGGAACAGGGAAGCGAAAGCGAGAGGGCCTTCGTCAGGCAATGCATCTCTTCAGGCAACATCTCCGACGCGGACTTCGAAAAGCTGAAGAGGATAGTTGAGTCAACAGGCTCACTGGGCTATTCCAGGGATCTGGTGCTGAAGATGAGCAGCAGGGCCAAGGATTATCTGCATTCTGTCAATGGTGATGAGAAGGTGAAGCATACTCTTGCCTGGGCCGCAGATTACATAGTCTCAAGGAACAAATAGTCCTATTTTTCGTATCTGGGCTGCGATTTTTCATACATTGATCGCAGTGCACCATCATCCACATGGGTATAGATCTCGGTGGTAGAGATGCTGGAATGCCCCAGGAGTCTCTGGATGAACCTTATATCGCCTCCGTTTCGCAGAAGGGCAGTTGCAAATGTATGTCTGAGGACATGAGGAGTTACCTTCTTCTGAATACCGGCTTTTACAGCCTCCTGTCTCACTATCCTCTCAATGGTGCTGCTGTCAAACCTGTTTTTCCTTGAGCTGAGGAAAAAGGCAGTGGAAGGGGTTGCAATGCCTGCCCTTAAACTGGCATATTCCACAAGGACATGCCTGCAACCTTCTGTCATGAGCACGATCCGATCCTTGTCACCCTTACCTGCTCTGATCTTTACTATGCCATCCACCAGGTCCACATCCTGCACATCAAGGCTGCAGAGTTCGCTGACCCTGATTCCTGTGGATGCGAGCATATGGAGTATGGATTTCCGGGTGATGTCTGCACAGCTTCCGAGTAATATTCCCGCCTCCCTTTCCGACAGATAAACCGGGAGTTTCGCTGATCTTTTTGGTGCAGTCAGGTTATCCGGGGGATTGATCATGCAGAACCTGTAGAAGTGTGCTATGGCCTTCATGAAGAGATACTGGGTTGCCTTGGAGTACTTCCTATCTACAGCTATATAGCTCTTGAACCGCTCGATATCATCTCTTGTGATTTCAGATGGCTTCTTGTTGACGCTTGAGAGGAAGGACGAGACCAGGAACCTGTACTGTCTCACTGTATTGGGGCTCTTTCTCTCCCCCTCCATCCAGGAGGAAAACTTATCGACCATCCCCTGGAGTACTTCCTGCATATTACTGAATACTATGGCTCCACCCAGTAAAAATATTTCCATAGAGCTCGCCGGATATGCAGGTCATGACCCGGAGATGGGGGGTTATTGAATATGGGCAGAGTGCGCTATTTTATTATCCGGATGCGGCTTCTTCCATAATGGAATTCCAGCATATAAGAGAAGAAAAGAGGGGAAGGATCGCAATCATCTGGCTGAACCGCCAGGACAAGCTGAACTCCCTGACTGTTGACCTTGTGAGGGAAATGCAGGCATGCATCGATGGACTTGATCCCGAGGAGACCAGGGTTGTTCTGATCAGGGGCATGGGAAAGCATTTCTCCTCCGGCGCAGACATAAACGGTTTCAGGGACCTTGATTCCATGGGCGGATTGAACTTCCACAGGACCTTAAACGATCTTGTGATGAAGATCCGCAGGTTTCCAAACCCAGTGATCGCCTTCCTTCATGGATACAGCATGGGAGGTGGGCTTGAGATAGCAGAGTCCGCTGACATAAGGATAGCGTCAGACTCAGCCGTCATATCCCAGCCAGAGATCAACATAGGGATTAACGCAGGCGCTGGAGGAAATGTAATACTTCCAAGACTGGTGGGGAGAGGTAGGGCAATGTACCTGATTCTCACAGGCGACAGAATCTCTGCCCAGAAGGCCAGTGAAATCGGCCTTGTGGACATGGTGTACCCCGATGCCACCGCTTGGGAAGATGCACTGGGTATTGCAGAAAAAATCTCCGGCAAACCGCTGGATACCATGAGGTTCGCGAAGATAGCGGTCAACAGTGCGTGGGAATCTTCAATTGAGTCCAGCCTCGAGCTTGAGGCTGCCCTTTTCGGCAACCTTTTCTCCTCGGTGGAAACAAAGGAGCGGATTGCAGCTTTCCTCTCAAAGTCCAGATAATATAAGATGAACTTTTTTATGGCATTCTCCATTCCTCAATAACATGTTCCTTCTGCCTGCGTCATCCTGCAACGAACTCTGCGAGAATCTTGCCAAGAGGCTGAACCTGCGCCTTGCGGGCATTGAAAGAAAAAGGTTTCCCGATGGTGAGATGTACATCAGGATAGAGGAGGATCTTGGAGGCAGCGACGTCATGATCGTGGGGAATTCCAGATCGGACGAGGAAGTTGTTGACAGTATCCTGCTCCACGAGGCGGCAAGAGGGATGGCCCCAAGGAGCTTAGTATCTCTTGTCCCCTATTTCGGCTATGCACGCCAGCACATGAGGTACTTGCCTGGGGAGCCAATTTCGATGCAGGGAATAGGGCAGTCCTATCTCAGATATTCGGACAGGGCATTTGTGATCGATATCCATGATGAGTCTGCACTTCTGGTCTTTGGCGGCAAACTTTCCAACATACACATCCGTTCATCGTTCATCAATTACTACAGGGACAGAAACATCAGTTATGTCGTCTCTCCCGACGACGGCGCGTTGTGGAGAGCAAGAGAAGTTGCCAGCGGGCTTGGATGTGACGTATTTAACTTCGAGAAGAAGAGGATCGATGCCTGGAAAGTCAGGATGGAACCAATAGACACGGACCTGAAAGGCGGGAACGTCTTGCTGCTTGACGACATAATATCGACAGGAGGCACGATCATAAGTGCGATCGAGCTACTGAAAACAATGAAAGCTGGCAAAATCTATGTCTCTGCAGTGCATGGGCTCCTGATCAACGGGGCCGCTGAGAAAATTTCACAGGCTTCCGGGGAGATTGCAGTCACAAACACCATTAAATCAAAATACAGCAAGATTGACATCTCCGAAGAAGTTTCAAAATATATCAAGGAGGCATTGAAATGGGAATGGAACTGAAAGAGTGCTACCTTCACGGGGTATTCAGGGGAGAGAAGTGTCCGGAGTGCGGCCTTCCATCGAAACTGGTCATGTCGGAGGAGGAAGTGAACAGGTTGAGCAAGATTCTGGCCGGAATGCTCAGGCATTTCCCGGAGCGGTACGGGATCAAGCTCTCTGATCACGGGTGGATAAAGATCAGCACCATCCTTCCGGTCATAAGGGTACAGTCGGGGCACTTCAAGTGGCTCACCCAGAAACACATAGAGGCAATGGTCCAAACCGACTCCAAGGAACGCTATCAGATCAATGAGAATCATGAGATACGTGCCAGATACGGGCACACAATTCCGGTGAATGTGGACGACCTTGACAGTTCAAACATTCCGGATAGGCTGTACTATCAGACAACAGCCGAGGAATATGAATTCATAAGAGAGACCGGCATAAATCCTTCAGACAAGACCTGGATACATCTTTCTCTTACATACAGGCAGGCATTCATTTCAGGCCTGTTTCACGTGTCAGATCCTCTGATAATCGAGGTAGATTCAAAGGGAGTCATTGGGTCCGGACTTCCAATTTACATGGCCACGGAGGATATCTTCCTCCTTTCAAGGGTTCCAGCCGAATACATAAGGGAGGCCCCTAAAGAGGATGTGGAACCTACTGAACAGGAGAAGGAGGAGATTGAACGGGTCAAGATCAAACGCGAGAGGAGCAGAGATGAATCGGCCCAGTGATTCCGGCGAGACTCTGCCAAAGGAACAAGCAGTCTCAAACATCTCATCTGCCCTCAGGTTCAGGGAACTTGCCCAGGAGAACAATAAACTTTTCAGGGAAAGCATACCCCTCATAGCTTCAGAGAACCTGATGAGCCCTCTGGCTATGGAGATGCTCCTTTCAGATTTCGGCTTCAGGTACGCGGAGGGTCTTCCGGGCCATAGATACTACCAGGGAAACCAGATCGTGGATCAGATGGAAGAATTTGTGGTTGAACTGGGAAAGAAACTGTTCAATGCCAGGCAGATCGACCCAAGGCCCATTTCAGGCACGGTTGCAAACATGGGCACTATCTACGGGCTCACTTCGCCTGGAGATACAATCACAACACCTGCGCTTGCGGGCGGAGGTCACATCAGTGCGGCTGAATTCGGTGCAGTGGGTTTCAGGGGACTGAGAAGGGTGGAACTGCCATTTGATCCAGAGACGATGTCTGTAAAACCTTCGGAAGCGGCATCTGTCATAAGGAAGGAACGGCCCAAGGTGGTACTGGTCGGCCAGTCCGTTTTCCTCTTTCCTGCGCCGCTTAATGAAATCAGTGAAGCCGCCAGGGAAGTGGGCGCTCCGGTATGGTACGACGGGGCACATGTGCTCGGACTCATAGCAGGGAGACAGTTTCAGGACCCATTAAGGGAAGGAGCGGATCTAATAACAGGAAGCACACACAAAACATTCCCCGGCCCTCAACATGGAATTGCAGTGGGCAATGCCCCGGAAGACACCTGGAAGAAGATCCAGAGAGGGATGTTTCCGGGTGTCCTGAGCAATCACCACCTCAACACCATGGCAGCCCTCGGGGTAACCCTGGCCGAAGAGCTGGAGTTTGGCGAGAGGTATGCAAGGGACATTATCAGGAATTCAAGGGCACTCGGAGAGGAGCTTCATAACCTTGGTTTCAGAGTGCTTGGCGAGAAGCTTGGTTTCACCAGGTCTCACACTTTGGCACTGGATGTCAGGCCGCAGGGTGGAGGGAAACTCGTTGCTGAGACTCTGGAAAGATGCGGAATCATACTGAACAAGAACATGCTGCCAGATGACGACAGCAGGAAATCACAGAACCCCAGTGGAATAAGGATCGGTTCACAGGAGGTCACGCGCCTCGGAATGGGCCCGTCAGAAATGAAGGAAATTGCAAGCCTTATCAACAGGGCTGTTGCAAAGCACGAGAGCCCCGAGGAAATAAGGAATGAGGTTTTTGAGCTCAAGAAGAGATTCAGGGAGGTAAAATACTGTTTTGGTAGGCTTGAGGCCTACAGATACTTCCGGATTATGGAAGAATGATCTGCAGGATCACTCTTCGGAATGCTGCTCAAGCTCATATCCTGCTTTCTTCCATCCCTCCAGGCCCTCTGTGAACCTGAGCACATGGACGTACCCAAGATCCTGCAGTTTTGCAGCAGCCTTCAGTGAGCCGGAGCATGCCGGTCCGGCGCAGTAAGTGACAATGGTCTTCTTCTTATCCTGGGGAAGGTCTGCGATCCTGGATTCTATTTCTGAAGTCGGTATATTCCTGGCATTGGGAATATGCCCGCTCCTGTAGCTATCTCTCCCAAGGACGTCCAGCACCAGCATGTCTTCCCCGGAATCTATCATTTTTCTCAGTTCTTCAGGTTTGACTTCCTTCATGAAATTACCTTGCTATCATTCGATGATCATATAAAACCACTTTCATGCACCCACTGAATCAGTATGGCCAGGGTCGCCTGCCTCCCACCACTTCAGCCGGGATTGCCATGGTCACCACAATGTTGGGCTCGTCGACGATCTCTGAAACCCTCATGTCACCTGCCACACTGCACAGGACATAAGCCTCATCCATGGAAAAACCCATCTCCGACAGCATTTTTATGGCATTTTCAACCGCAGCTGAGGCTGCACATTCCAGGTTCCTGCCAATGCCGTACGCGGAAAATACCTCTCCCCTATTGAAAGGAGGGCTCAGGGATCTAGGAAATGGAATGGTTCTTCCCTTAACAACGCTGAGCCTGAGATCAGCCTCAGCTGTCACCTCTATGGCGGTACCGCAAATCTCCCCATCACCCTGGGAAGCATGAGGATCAGACACGGATAGCATAGCCCCCTTACGGCTCACCGGGAGGAATACAGACGATCCCTTCACGTGCAGTTTGTTGTCCATATTACCCCCGAAGTACTGAGGAGGGATCATACCATAGCTGCCGTCTGCTGGCGCCACACCCATGACTCCAAAAAAAGGTGATACAGGAACCCTGACCCCCTTCAGGAAGTCTCCCCTTGTGGTTGCATATCCCCCATCTATGTCCCAGATGACCAGACGCTGCTGGAACCTGTTTTTGAGAAATCCGAAGTCACTGATTATGGCACTCCATCCCCAAAAGCCGATCTTCAGGTCCACCACGTCGACACGTAGTAAATCGCCGGGTTCAGCCCCTTCTACAAAGACAGGGCCAACCGCTCCATCAAGTCTCTCAGCATCTATTTTTCCAAGGTCTTCAGTTGTTGAATCAGCTGTCAGCTGCCAGGTGGACGAGTCAGGTGCAATTAAATGGAAGGTCTCCCCATCCTGTAAGCGGAGCGCGGGCTTCAGGTCGGCAGACCACCGGAAATGGAGGTTCTCTGGCCTCCTGCCATCGAGAATCTGCATGAGACGCCAGCCGCTATGGATAATATAATGTTCCGATCCTGGATAGGTAATTATGGCAGGCATGTCAGAAGGCGATGCAGACGCGAGAGTCAGGGATTTCTTCGGGTCCAACGCAGAATTGTATTCAAAAAGCAGGTCACATGCCAGCGGAGACGACCTTAAGCTGCTCTTGGAATATCTTAAACCAGGGGCAGGGGAACATGCGGTTGACATGGCCACCGGAACCGGGTTTACTGCAGTGGAGATTGCGAAGAAGGTCTCTCATGTGGTTGCTGTGGATGAGACCAGGGAAATGCTGGACAAAGCCAGAGAACTTGCCTCCGGATCGGGAATAGCAAATATGGAGTTCCTGCTTGCCAACGTTAATGATACGCACATGAAATCCGGGAGCACGGACCTGATCACCGTAAGGAGGGCAGCCCACCATTTCACGGACAAGGCCAGGTTTCTGGCTGAATGCCACCGGATACTCAGGAATGGGGGAAGGCTTGGTTTTGTGGACATGGTTTCACCGGAGCATGATCCGGAGGATTACTTCAACAGGCTTGAAATCGCAAGGGATCCCTCTCATGTTGGGGCCCTGCCTGCAAAAAAGTGGAGGAAAATGATTGAGGAATCTGGGTTCACTGTGAAAAAAAGCCAGGTTCATGCAGAGATTATCTCATTCAGCGAATGGCTATATCCGGTCGTGATGGAATCTGCCGGTGCCGCGCGGTGCTTGGAGATTATTGAAGAGATGCTCCAAAACGGAAAGAATCCCATAAATTATTCACCCGTTGAACGGACGCGTTCAAAGGAGAGGATCATAATCGTCGCGCAGAAAGAGGATTAACTGGCAGGCCCTGCGCGCATGGATCCATCGGAACAAAGGTTTACCCGTCACTCACCACTGTTACTGTCAGGGATAATTCTGACATTTCCGTCAGGCAGGAACAATTATTAGAATATCGTCATTCAGAACGGGTTGAATCAAAAGGCACTGATGCTGTCAGTATCCCGTGGGTTGAGGTCACTGGTCCTGACAATGCTCGCCCTATCCTCTCCGTATTTCCTTAGCAGTGAAGGTCTTGGCTACATACAGATTGGACTCGTTCTGCTGTTCAGTTCTGCGGTATCCGTGGCCTTTATCTATCTTATTCCGCGCATCAAAACGCGCGTTTCATACAGAATATACATCACTTGGTCTCTGCTCTGTATTGGCCTTTTTCTGCTTGTACTATGGCCCACGGTACCTGGATACCTGGCGGCTTTGGGTATTGGAGGAATTTCACTTTCCGGTAAGGATATGACTCCGAATCAGCCAATTGAGCAATACGCAATCAGCACGTTCTCTTCGACACAGAAGGAGAAGAACTATCACTACTCATATTATAATCTCCTGTCATATATCGGCAACACAACAGGTTCTGCGGTCTTCCTCCTCGTTCCGTCAATCAGTTTCAGTGAGATCTTCTCCATAGCTCTGATCCTGGCCGCGGTATCGGGAATCCCGTACTTCCTGATGAAATTCCCCGAAGTCGCCTCAAAGAAGAGTGAAGGCAGCATTGATCCTGCAAAGAGGAAAGAGGTGGGCAGACTGAGCCTCCTTTTTGGCATTGACTCATTCGGAGGCGGCTTTGTAAATTCATCGGTGCTTGCTCTCTGGTTCCTGGCAGTTTATTCGGTGAGCATCGGGACCGCGGGCTTCATTTTCGTCACAGTGAACATTCTCACGGCAATTTCCGTAGTAATTTCAGGGATGCTGTCTGGCCGTTTTGGCCTTATCAACACCATGGTGTTCACACACCTCATCAGCAACGGTTTCCTCATTGTCATGTCGGTATTCCACGTACTCTGGCTCAGTGAACTTTTCCTCTTCCTCAGGCAGACCACCAGTCAGATGGATGTACCTCCAAGAGACAGTTTCATAAACACAATATTCGACAAGGACACCAGGATCAAGACAAACTCGCAGTTCCTTGCTGCAAGGAATTCCGCACTGATTCCTGCACCGGCAACCGCGGGAGTTCTTGTTGAATCGTTCCCCACCATACTGCCTGCAG
>JAKAAY010000029.1 GCA_021802055.1 Thermoplasmata archaeon | reverse complement strand
TTGCCGTTGATAGTCTTGATCTCCCTTGTCATGTTCTGTATATAGGGAACACATGGATGTATAATGATCTTGCGGTTACTACGAAAAAATAGTTCAGTTGATCCCTAAACAAGCTCTGAGTTTAGGTTCGATCTAAAAATTAGAGTTTTCCTGTCTGTTTCTCCAAATAATTAACTTCACCACCACTTTGGTTTCCTTATACGGTCTTCAGAGCTCCAAACCAATCGCCTTGTATAATCTCTCCTTTTGAACAAGACTTACCACGCCTCTTCCTTTGGAAGCTCCCAATCTACAACTGCTCTACATTAGTTTGAATGCCAATATTTCTGGAAAAACGAGTCTTCAACAAATATAGGGGCAAAGGAACTCAGAATCAAAAATTTTTATTATAAAAAGAAAAAAGATGTGGTAAAATAAAAGATGTGCCTACAGTCCGGTCGACCCCATCTGTCCGCCGTTCGTCGTGCTGCTATCCTCGAAAGCAATCGAGGTAGGAGTGAACGCAGATGACGGATTGACTATTGTTAAACTGAGTACTACTCCAGATGACACATAGGATCCAGAGATGCCAACTATATATGAAGTGGCTGCAGTATTATTTGCCCATCCGGGACCATTTTGCGAAGCGCCTCCTATAGTCCACGTACCTGCATTTTCATAGCTAAGCGGGTACGTCCCTCCTGCGTAGGTTATGACGAAAGAAGTGGAACTCCAGGATATAGTGTTTGAACTTGTGCTCCCGATAGTGATACTCCAAGTATCGGTTCCGGTCGACGTAGCCGTAATAGCCACGGTTGGTGTTGCACTTGTCTTTGCTGTAAAGAAGCCTCCCAGTGCCAGATACAGTGTTGAAGCCAATATCACAGTTATCGCCACGAGCAAAATTGTCGCAATAATTGGCGATACTGCCTCATCACGTTTTTGTATAACGGGTTTCAACCCATTTAATTTCATGTATCACTTCATACGCATTCATGTTATTTATATCTTGGCATTAACTGATTTTTAGATGAACGAAAATTTCTTGCAATGATTTAACAGTATAATTGAATAACCCTTTCAAGAGCCTGCCTCACACATGGAATCAGGACAGTGCCCTCGTTGAGGTTCCTGAGCGTATGGCAAACATCTGGGGTATATTTCACGGTGTTTGCCAGAACCGCATACCTGCCGAAATCATCGACGACATTCTTAAGTTCCAGGTCTGCGCAGTTCCTGGTCTGGTTCAGGAATTTTATGGAGGTTATCCCCTTGCTCAGGAAATACACGGACCTTCCCGGATTGAGCCTGCAGGCTTTATCTATGGCCCTGTATGACTCAGAAAAGTTGCCCATGGAGTAATAGGACAGCCCCTTATGGTAGTGGTATTCAGATTCATCCGGGTCGAGGTCTATGGCGGACTGGAACTCCTTTATTGCCCGTGAATGCTCACTCAAGGATTTGAGGGAGAGCCCGAGGCCAAAATGGTAGTTGGGATTATTGGGGTCCAGCTTTACAGAACGTTCAAACTCCTCTATGGCGTCCCTGAACCTGCCCAGTTGATGCAGGACAAGACCCAGGTTGTACCTGTATTCGGAATTGTCCGGCTTTAACGTGACAGCCCTCTCGAACTGCGGCAGGCCCTCCTGGTACCTTGACAGGTTGTAGAGAAGGAGGCCCTTTGCATTGTAGACGCTTGAATAGTTCGGGTCAAGTCTAGCTGCGACGTCGTATTCCCTTATTGCCTGCGGATAGTTCCCCAGACAGTAGAGGGAGAACCCCTTTTCATAATGGCAGTCTGCGCTGTTTGCGTCTTGCTTTAACACCAGGTCGAACTGGTCAATGGCTTCCTGGTACTTGCCTACCATGTTCAGCGCCCTGGCATACCGCTTCCTGTATTCCAGGTTGTCCTTGTCAAGGGAAAGAGCCGTTTCAAAATCACCAACGGCCTCCCTGTTGTTGCTCAGCTTGAGATGGGCAAGTCCGCGGTTGAAATAGTACTCGGGATTTTCCTGGTCAAGCTCAATTGCATTGTGGTATGATGCCGCAGCGTCCCTGTGCAGACCTGAACTGTACAGGGAACGTCCCTTCCTGTAATGATACTCCGGGTTACCGGGGTCCAGTGTTATGGCATTGTCAAACTCAATCACCGAATCGGGGTACTGCCCTATCTTCTGCAGTGCGAACCCCCTGTTGAAATGGTATACGGCGTTTTCCGGTTCCAGTTCAATTGCACGGGAAAAGGACGCTATGGCTGCAGAATAGTTCTTCTGCTTCTGGAACACCAGTCCCTTGATCGAGTGGTATTCTGCCCTGTCGGGTGAAAGTTCCAGGGCCCTGTCGAACTCGTACTGCGCTTCCATGATCCGGTCCAGTGAAAAGAGTACCTTACCCTTGTTGTAATGATATTCTGCCTCATTGGAATCCCTGTATATGGCCCTGCTGAAGTCATCTAGCGCCCTTGTCAGATCGCCCATGGCCTGAAGCGCTTCCCCTCTGTAATTATAGTAATCCGGAATCTCGGAATCATAAACGATTGCCTTCTCATATTCGCTCACGGCTTCGCCGTACTTTCCAAGGCTCACAAGTGAACGGGCAAGGGCTTTCCGGAAGGAATGCCGATCCGAGGCGGAATTACAGGCTTCCCTGAATTCACTCACCGCCTCCTCAAAGGAGCCCATGGAAGATCTCGCAAGCCCTGAAAAGTAGTGCAACATCGGTTTGTCATACCCTGCTTTCAGGGCCAGATCAAAGGATTTCAGAGCATCTTCATGCCGGCCCATGTAAAGGAGGGCAACGCCTTCCAGGAAACGTGAAAATTCAACATTAATGCCAGATTCCATCCCGGCCACGCACATCATCCTGGCACCCTCATAATCTTCCCGGGCAATCTCCAGGAGGAATCGCTCCTGCAGACTGCGACTTTTCAGCGGGCCAAAGTAACCTGAACCCATGAGTGCAGATACCAGGAAGTGGACCATCTTGCGCTCGACCCTGTCCATTTCGATGGCAAAATCCAGGAGGTCGACGGCAGTGTCGGCAGTCAGATTCATGAGATGGTTCACCGGGTTACCGGATCGGAAGTGAAAGAAGCGGGATACCGTGTAAACAAGAAGGTTGAATATCGGCCTGTTTCCTTCCTCCAGATCGGACAGGCTTTTCCCTGTGAAGCACTGCTTCACGACAAACTCCATCAGCTGCCTGAACTGTTGCACCTTGCTGTTCCCTATGGATCTGAAGGAGAAGCCTCCGGAAGAAAACCCATCGCTGAACTCATTCCTCACCATGAAATCGATGGTGTCGACAAGGATCGCATCCACAAGGTCGGTTTTCCTGTCGTATCCGGACTGTGATCGGGACATGTTCTGGAGCGCCTCTTCCACTGCAGGCACAATCCAGTCCCTGTATGCACCAGCACTTACTCCCCTCAGCAATCCGGGGACATACTCCACGGCAGCGTCAATGAGGTCCGAGAGCCCTGACCTGTTCAGTGCCAGTTGTGCGGTGTTCCTCTTCTTGACCCTGCTGGAGGAGAACAGCTCATCTGTGGCTATCCGGTATACGGGGTGGAGGTACTGGATCTGCAGCCTCTGGTTCGTGATGGTGAAATACGGCTGCTCGGCCATATAACGCCTTCCCAGATACTCTTCCAGGCGGCTGGGGAAATTTCCATAGTGCGAGACTATGTAATAGACCATGGGCAGTTTTGGATCCCTCATGGTTTCCAGCCCAAGTATCTTGAATGCCAGTGCATCGGCTCCTTCAGGGAGTTCCCTTTTCAAGGTGGCGGAGACCTTCTTCCACGTCTTCAGTTCCTGAGACCTTCTGTCTATATACAGGGCAAATTCCCTCAGGTAGAAAGGGTTGTCATGAAACTTTCTCAGGACAAGGTCCAGGGCTTCCTCCTGATTATTGGTAATCATGGGGTTGCCCGTGGTGTCCAGGTAGTGGACCGCAATCCTTCTGGCAACGTCAACGGGGTACTTGAGGTCAATGACCTCAAGCCGCTCATTTGAGACTCCAGGCAGTGAGAGCACCTCTGAAAGAACCTCGGAGTCCACGGTCACTATGAACCTCTCACGTTCCACTGGACAATCCTCTCTGAGCAGATCAGCAAGGTAGGAGTGGCCTATTTCGTCGTCTGCCTCAAGGATCATCCTGTAATTGCCATCTTCAAGAGCGACCATGTATCTGGACGGGTTAACCAGAAATAGCCTGGACCCCTCCTGACTTTGTTCGAGCAGCCGGGAGGCCACCAGGTACAGGAACGTTGTCTTCCCGGCGCCAGGTTCTCCCGTTATGACGAGCACCTTTGAGGCAGATTTTTCTATGGCCTGCTCAAGCAGATCACGGATGGCCCGGTCCTCCGTGTCCACCAGAAATTCCGGTATGCCTGCAAAAATACTGAGACGTTCCAGGGCGCCTTTGCTCTTCACCTCAAGGTAGTCTGCCCTGGTGAGGTACCTCCTTGCAACCCTGGTTATGTGGGCTATACGCTGTTTGATCATCCCCACAATGTCTTCAGTCTGCTGGGCATTCTTCTGCTGTGATTTCCCTATCCTCTCTGAGTGCCTTGCCTTCAGCTTGCCGAACTCACCCCTGAGAAAATCATCCAGGTTGCCGGATCCTGGAAGAGATGCAATAACATTCCTCGTATGGCCCGACAGGTTCCCGTTTTCAATATCAACTATGTAGCACAGGATCCTCGATTCCAGATCCGTCTTCCTTCTTAGGTTAGAGACAGCGTCAGAAAAAATCTTGAGATATGTATCCTGTCCGGCATTATCGCCCTCGTTGAGCGACGCCAGAAGGAGGTATCCCGGCGTCCCCAGGGTAGATATCAGTTCCAGTGCGGGAGATTCGGTCTTGGCAAGAGAGATGAACGGGGAGATATCCTCTTCCGAGAAACCTTCCACATAAATGCCCGTGGCCATGGCTGCAAGAAAGGCACTGTTGAGCATCTTTCGCCTGAAAAACTTGGAATCGAAATTTTCGAATACATCTCTTAGCCTCCGGGTTGCAGCAAAAGTTCCATTAAGCAGTGAAGATATTTCCTGGTCTTCGAGCACTTTTTGCAGGTTCTGAAGAAGCAACATGGGAACATGAGTCCCATGGAGTTCCGAGCACTGGATGAGTTTCTGGACCATGGAATCAAATGACCGGGACAGTCCCGCTTCTGACCTGGAAACAACAATGGACCTTAGGGCGTTATACTGTGCACTGGACTGAAGGATCTGAGAGGCATCCTCCTGATCTATGATCATCTCGACCTGGAAAGCCTTCCTTAGGATGGCACGGAGGTCGGACAGGTTCTCCTGCAGTTCCCTGTCAAGTCTCTTGAGAGAAGACTTCAGCACGAATCTGTCTGTGAGGACGATGTAACTTTCGTTTTCCTTCAGAAATTCAATTGCCGCCGATATTGAACCGGGGGATATTTCCTGAAGATCAAGCACTCTTACCTCTTTCGGCAGTACTTCTCTGAGTTTTCTGGACAGAGAGGATTTGCCAGAGTGAAAAATTCCGGATACCACAATTTTGTTCTGCGTTTCAAGGGCATTGACGACAGACGCCTGAATCTTTACATACGGAAGTTCCAGATCATCCCCGTCCATGAGCTTCTGAACTGATCGGCATATTTAATCGTTATTTACAGTTTGGAAGAAAATATATAAAATCACACAAACGAAACGGTATCCCGAAGGATGTAACCGTTCCGCGCCAAGGAGATGGGAACACTCAGAGCTCGGCTATGCGCCTCGTTGTTTCTCCCGCTTCCTTTTCGGAATTCTTGTACGCGGTACTGATCACCTCGTTATCGCTCCCTGTTCCGCTCTTAATGGCCAGGACATCCAACAGGTATTTCAGCTGGCTGTCCAGCAGAAGGCTCAGGTCGCGGAGCTGCTCATGCTTCTCCGCGGGTAGCTCCTTTCTCCTTGAACCGATGAAGCAGTCAAAATGCACCGAGCCTTTCTTGGTGAAGGTGAATTTTTCTCCTGTTCTAACCTTCCCGCTGCACACATAACAGTTGAATTCAGCCATACCATCAAAATGGTGAAATACAATATAACCTGTTTCTTTTTCATGGGTCAGCGCGTTTATACCAAGCGCAGGTTTCTCAAGCCTTATATCAGCGGGATCAATAGGGTAAAGCTTAAAAGACTCCTGATATACTCCCTTTCCATCGGAGTTGGCAGAAAACCCGGTTTTCTGTTCAGGATCAAAAAGGTGATTTGAAGTGAAACTTCCCAAGAGCGTCAAGATGTACTGCCCCAAGTGCAAGAAGCACACCAACCACGAAGTGGAAAGGGTCAGGAAGAAGAAGGCAAGCGAGTTCAAGGCTGGTCAGAGGCGGTTCAGGCGTGTCACGTCTGGTTTTGGAGGATTCCCCAGGCCCAGGTACGAGGGACGGGAAAAGCCCACCAAGAGGGTCTCCATAAGGTTCAGGTGCCTTGAGTGCAAGGTCGCACTGACACCGCCCACACAGAGAGCAAAGAAGTTCGAGATAGTGGAGGCATAGTATCATGACGGAGAGAGTATTCAGCAAACCCAAGGGAGACAAGCGCGGATTCATCCGCATCAAGTGCCCGGACTGCAGCAATGAGCAATATGTGTTCATGAGGCCGTCCAGTGAAGTTACCTGCAACGTCTGCGGTTCTGTAATCGCAAAACCCACAGGCGGGAAACTTGCGGCCGGCGGAGAGATAGTTCCGGAGCAGTAATGAAGAAGAATCTACCGGAGATCGGCGATCTGGTTGTCGTGACCATCAACGAAGTTAAGAACTTCGGTGCCAAGGCAAGGCTGGAAGAATACCCTGGCGTAGAGGGGTATGTTCACGTTGCCGAGGTTGCCACGGGTTGGGTCAAGCACATAAGAGATCACCTCAGGGAAGGCCAGAGGACCGTATGCAAGGTAATAAATGTCAACGAGTCCAGGCGCAACGTTGAACTTTCGCTGAAAAGGGTCAATGAGCATCAGAAGAGGGACAAGATCTCACTCTGGAAGAACGACCAGAAGGCCGGAAAACTCCTCGAGATAGTGGCGAAATCACTGTCCATGGACCCGGAAACGGCATGGAATGAATTCGGAAGCAATCTCGAGAAGCAGTACGGCAATCTTTACGCAGCCTTCGAAGAGGCTTCTGTGGCAGATCCATGGCTTCCAGATGTGAACGCAAAGTGGAAGGCTGCATTCCAGAAGGTTGCAGGGGAGAACGTTTCTGTTCCGTACGTCAAGGTCACCGGTTTCCTTGAGGCATACAGCCTGGAACCGGATGGAATAGAGCGCATCAGGAAGGCCCTGGATTCTTCAGGCATAGAGGGGCTCGAAATCACATATATGGGTGCACCGAAGTACAGGGTCACCCTGAGAGATACGGACTATAAGGCGGCAGAGGAATCACTCAGGAAGGGAATCAACAACATCACGGATTGTGCCAAGAAGAACCAGGTGATTGTGGAATTTACGAGGGAGTAATACGAAATCACTCATCAGAATATGCAGGACCTGTGGAAGATATACCATGGCGGAATCCTGCCCGGCATGTGGAGCAATGACCGCAATGGCCATTCCCCCCCGGTTCACTCCCAACGACCGGTTCCAGCGATTCAGGATGCAGGAGGAGGTGGAGAAGCGTGGAAAAGATACTGATAAAGAGCTATAAGAAGCCCAGGCTCAACAGCCCTGTGCTGGTGGGCGGTCTACCTGGCATAGGCAATATAGGCAAGATTGCTGCAGATTACCTGGTCGAGAAGTTGAAGATGCAGAAGATGGCCGAGATATTCTCCCAATTCCTGCCACCACAGGTGTTTGTCTCAGAGGGCGGGATAACATACCTGGTCAGGAACACCATATATTACAGGAAATTCCCCGGGAAAAGGGACCTTATCGCGCTTGTGGGCGACTCGCAGGGAACTACCCAGGAGGGACAGTATGAGATGTCGTTCAGCGTACTTGACCTCCTTGCACAGTACAAGCTTGACACGGTATTCACACTGGGCGGGTACAGCATAGGAAAGATCGTAGAGAACCCAAGGATCCTCGGCGCAGCAACAGACGCCGACATGCTCAAGGACATGAAGGATGCAGGCGTGGTCTTCCCCAGGGGTGAGCCGGGAGGAGGCATTGTGGGATCCGCAGGCGTAATGCTGGGGCTAGCCAAGGAGCTCTTCGGTATAAGGGGCGCATGCCTCATGGGGGAGACATCAGGATATTTCGCCGATCCAAAGGGGGCAATGGAGGTCCTCAAGATCCTGTCAAAGCTGCTGGACATACCAATAGACATGACTGACATAGAGGAGAGAACACACCAGCTGGAGCAGATCACAGGCAAGATGCAGGAGGACATTCAGAGTAAAATAACGGGGAAACCGGAGGACCTTGGATACTTCGGATAGCCGGCAAAGCATTTTACCCAGAAAATGCCTTATCATGGGATGGTAAGGAAGCAGCCCGAGGTCTCCGTAAACCGGGAGATATCAATCTCAGAGTTTTTTGAGAAGAACAGGCACATCCTGGGCTTCGACTCCGCATTCAAGTCCCTCTTCATGATTGTCAAGGAAGCCATTGACAACTCACTGGATGCATGCGAGGAGCACGGCATACTCCCGGAGATCCAGGTGGAAATAGAGAAGCTTCAGCGGGATGAATTCAGGATAACAATCACAGACAACGGACCGGGCATAGACAGGAAAGATGTCCCCAATGTCTTCGGTAAGCTGCTTTACGGCTCCAGGTTCCATGGGATGCGTCAGACCAGGGGCCAGCAGGGTATAGGGATCACTGCCGCTGTTCTGTACGGGCAGATAACCACAGGTCAGAAATCCCGGGTTATAACAAAGAAAAAGGAAGACGACGTGGCTTACCTGTTTGAACTGGGCATAGACATAAAGGAGAACAGGGGACAGGTGTTCGTAGAGAAGCCCATGATATGGGACAGGGAACACGGGACATCCGTGAGCATAACTGCGCGTGGGAAGTACCAGACTGGCAGGCAGTCCATAGTCGAGTACCTCAAGGAAACAGCAGCGGTTAACCCCAACATGGATCTGTCATTCACTGATCCTGAGCAGAAGCATTTCGTGCTCAAGCGGGTCATCGACATACCTTCCAGGAGGTCGACCGCCGTCAAGCCTTATCCGCTGGGGCTTGAACTTGGGGAAATACAGCAGATCGCCAAAACAACTGAAACCATGAATCTGCTGGACTTCCTTTCCCAGGAGTTCAGCAGGATCAGCAGGAAGACTGCGGGTGAGATAATCTCAATTTCTGGAATGGACGAGAAGGGCGATCCCCGTTCACTGGCGCCCGAGGACATCCGGAAGCTCATGGAAGCGTTCAGGAAGGTCCAGATAATGGCACCTCCCTCGGATTCACTCTGCCCGCTCGGGCAGGAATTCATCAGGAAAGGCCTGCTCAATGTTTACGGGGACCTTCATCCCTCGTTCTATTCAAAGCCTGTTATGCGTCCGCCTGCAGTATACAATGGAAATCCTTTCTCGGTGGAGTGCGGCATCGTTTATGGAGGCGACCTGCCCTCGGACTCACAGGTAACCATAATCAGGTATGCCAACAAGGTGCCGCTGCTCTTTCAGCCCGGCGCATGTGCAATAACCAGGGCTGTTTCCGAAACCGACTGGCGTTCCTACGGACTGGAGCAGAGGTCAGGCACCGGCATTCCCTTCGGTCCCATGATGGTGCTGGTCCATGTCCTCGGCACAAGGCTCCCCTATACATCAGAATCCAAGGAGGCTATCGCCTCGGTACCTGAGATCGTGGACGAGATAAAGAGCGCCCTTCGCATAGCTGGCAGATCCCTTAAGACCTACATGAACAAGAAGGAGAGAAGGGCAAAGGTCATGGAAAAATTCCGTATAGTGAGGGAACTTGTCCCGGCGATAGCCGCGAAAAGTTCATCTCTGCTCGGTCAGAGCGAGCCTGACATAACATCTGTGATCTCCAAGATAGCGAACGTCATCCTCGTGACGGAAACATTCGCTGCGGATGACCATGGCCTCACCGTAACATGCCAGGTATACAACTACACCACAGAAACAGCAGGCATAACGATCATTCCGGACCCCCCTGCGGGAGAAATCTCCGGTACCAGGAAGGCATGGGAACTTTCGTCCATCGCTCCAGCGGGCAAAGCCGAGTTCACCTTCCGGCTGGATGGTTTCCAGGGGAAATATGACGGGACCGTATACTACTTCACCGGACAGGACGTAACCAGGGTGCAGGGAGCCGATCCCCTTCCGGGAGACTGGGACATAAGGGGACCGGAAATAGTGGAGGAGGAAGCCAGTGGCGGAAACTGAAGAAAAACTCAGGAAAATTGCGGAAGACATTTACAGATCGCTGAAGGAGGGAGAGATACCACAGATATCCGTATCGTCCAGGAACAAGGAGAACATCGTTCTGGATCCCAGATACCTGGTCTGGAAGTACGGTGACAACTTTGTCACGCGGAGTGCCAGGTCCCTGGACGGGGCGGAGTACATCCTCAAGGTGATGTCCGTTGTAGAGTTTATCATGGAGATGCGGAAAACTGCGAAGACATCCACGCTCAGGGAGATGTATTACATCTCGGAGGGATGGGGTCTGGGCAAGTTCCATACCCAGGACGAATCGGACATCCTCTCCGAGGACCTGGAGGTCATAAGCTCCCTGAAGAGAGAAGACTTCAACCTCAGGCCGGAAGAGAACGGTGCAAGCATCATTGGAAACCTCACCATTGAGGAGAAGAACCGGAAGGGGGAATTCAAGACCATCAACTGCAGGGACGACGTCGGGGACGGCGGCTACGGCATACCATACAACGTGGAGCCGGACAAGCTCAGGCTCAAGTCTGTGGACGCAGACTTCGTGATGGCCATAGAGACCGGCGGTATGTTCGACAGGCTTGTGGAAAACGGGTTTGACGAGAATATGCGGTCGGTACTCGTCCATCTCAAGGGGCAGCCTGCAAGGAGCACGAGGCGCATCCTCAAGAGACTCAACGAGGAGTTGAAGCTCCCCATATACGTGTTCACGGACGGCGATCCATGGTCCTTCCGGATCTTTGCATCCGTGGCATACGGAGCCATCAAGACGGCCCATATATCCAATTATCTTGCCGTCCCCACTGCCGAGTTCATAGGCATCACGGCGACGGACATCCTCACCTATGATCTGCCCACCGATGATCTGTCTGAGAAAGACGTACAGGCACTGAACGCCGAATTGAAGGATCCAAGGTTCCAGAACGACTTCTGGAAGCATGAGATCGAGACCATGCTGCAGAGCGGAAAGAAGGCTGAACAGCAGGCGCTTGCCAAGTATGGACTTGACTATGTAACCGACACATATTTACCTGAAAAGCTCTCGTCCGGAGGAATCATAGATTGACCGCAAGCCTGGTGGTATCAACAGTTCAGATGGAGTCAACCCCGGATCCGGAGGAGAACCTGAAGAAATCGCTATCCATGATCGGGAAAGCGGCTGATACCGGTGCAGGCCTTGCGATATTTCCCGAGTACCAGATGATGGTGCCGGATTTTCAGGAGCCAGGCAGAAACTCCTCTTCCCAGATGTCAGCCAGATTCTTTGAAGCCATGGCATCAGAATCTGCCCGCCGGAACCTGGCCATCATTATAAATTACTGGGAATACGGAAATAAGAGGCCATACAACGCGTCCGTTCTGCTGCAAGGAGGGAAGGAACTGTACAGGTACAGGAAGATCCATCTTTACGATGCGGCAGGGAAGAAGGAAAGCAGCACTTTCCTTGCAGGTGAACCGGAGCCTCGGACCCATACCTTCTCCGGTTTCAGGATGGGAACTGCCATTTGCTATGATATCAGGTTCCCAGAGCTTACCCAGAGGTACATGAGGGATGGCATTGATCTGCTTGTTGTGCAGGCAGGCTGGTACGGGGGAGAGGGAAAACTCGACAGCTGGATTTCCATCCTCAGGACGCGCGCCATAGAAACTGGTTGTTTCGTAGTGGCTGCTGCCCAGTGCGGACCACTCTTCAGCGGGCATTCAGCGGTGTTTGATCCCTATGGACGAATTCTTGCAGAGGCACCTGACGGTGAGGGGGTAATCACCGCTCCGGTTTCACATGAGGTTATTGACCGCTACAGGATAACATACCCTCTTGCGGAGCAAAAACGGATCAATTGCGGGAAGACAGGATGAATTCCAGAAGTCTTCTCATTTCCATGTAATCAGACACGCGGTGTCTGGCTGCAGTTTCACCCTGGCCAACCTTGACAGTGAAGGTGTCGCTGTTCACCCTGAAAGATTCCTCATCCGTGGCGTCATCGCCTGCTATCAAGGCCTCCCTCCCCTCTCTCAAAAGTCTTATTGCATTGCCCTTGCTGGAATCCGGCGGGATGATCTCATAAATGCCCTTGCCCGAGTACAGCACTGTGCCGGTTTCCTGAGAAATCTGCAGCAGCTCCCGGTGAAGTTTCTGTCCCATCTCGGCTGAAAGATCCCAGAGGTGAAACAGTACTCCGGGATTCTTGCTGTAGACCTTCAGCCCGGGATACGATTCCTCAAATCTTTCCCTGTTGAGCAGTATGGAATCTATGGTTTCTATGGTACTCTCAACCCTGCTGTTGAGGTATTGGATACGGCCATGAACGCGCGCGATGTTTCCATGCCATGTCACTGCATCCAGCTTCTCGCCAAGCATCCGGTCTATCTCATCCATGGACCTCCCGGTAACTATGTAGACTTCATGATGCTCCATCAGGCGGTGCAGCAACCCTATGAGTGGCTTGTCTGCAAAACACCTGAGCGGATCTTTTTGGATGGGCACAAGCGTGCCGTCATAATCCAGAAATAGTGGAAATCCAGGAATGGAAGCTAGATTGGTTAGAAAATCAAACTTGCCCAAACTCTTCCCTTTCTGCGATCTGGAGTTCCATGCGCTTGGTAATCCTCCCCAGCCACCAGTGGAGGTCTCTTTTCTTCACCTTGGCCTTCATGGCCTCCAGGCGTGAAAACGCCTCTTCCCTGCTCATGGTGAGGGCTAGAAGAATGGCATCAGCAACCTCCCCATGGGAGTTGGGGTTGACGGTGATTGCCTCCTTTAGCTCTTCAGAGGAACCTGCAAACTTGGACAGGACGAGGACTCCATGCCTTGATGCTGCTACAAATTCTTTTGATACAAGGTTCAGCCCATCCATCAGAGGCGTGATCAGGGCCACATCTGCATGCATGTAGTAAGAAAGCAGCGAAGCCTCTGAAATGCGCTTGTATATGTACAGGATCGGTACCCAGTTCACGGTACCGAATTCGCCGTTCACCCGGCCTATGTTCATCTCCAGTTCACGTTTTGCATTGATATACTCCTTTATGGATGTCCGGCTGGGAGTGACAACCAGCACGTAGGAGAATTTCCCCACGAGCTCCGGGTGTCTTTCGAGGAGTGTCCTGACAGCAAGTACCCTGTCTGTCAGTCCCTTGGTGTAGTCCAGCCTGTCTATGGAGAATATGGTTTTCCTGTTCTCCGGAAAGGGGTTTTTCACCCTCCTGCCAGTGTTTGAATAGTGCTCGTAATCTATGCCAAGTGGGATTGCAAAGGCCTTCTTAGCATAATCCTCGCTCCTGTCAAGAAGGAGGTTGCATGACCCCACAAAGTTGTCCCTGTAAAGAGCAGTGTGAAACGTTACAGCATCGCTTGCTGCAAGGGATGAGAGCACAGCCCCGGATTCGGGAAGCAGTGCAAAGAACTCACCTGAAACCCATGGAATGTGCCATGTGAACAGAATGGCATTCCTGATCCCTCCTGCCCTGAGCAGCCCTGGAAGCAGGGCCAGCTGATAGTCATGAATCCATATGGTGTCCCTTTCAGTAACCAGTCTGGACACGGCGTCTGCAAACTTCCTGTTGGCATTCTCATAGGAGAAGAAATATGATGGAGCATACTTGATCCTTTCCCTGAAATAATGGAAAAGCGGCCAGAGAGTGCCATTTGAATAGCCATCATAAAAGCCTTTCTTCTCCCCCTGGGTAAGGAAGAGCCTGACGATAGTATATCCATTGTGGCTCTCAACCTCATGTTCCCTGTCGCCCGTACCATCGCCCCAGCATATCCATGTGCCTCCCTCCTTGGAAAGCAGTTTGTCGAGCGAATTGGAGACGCCTCCAGCGTTTTTGCGGACAGTAACCTTGCCGCCGGCTCGATCGTAGGATATGGGGCAGCGCGTTGTGACGACAAGATTGGACATGGTTTGAAATCTGTTGATGTTATTTAACATCTGCGAGCGGGAATTCTAATTTCGCCGAGAGAGGACGCAGTGGGAGAACACTTACTATCATTCCAGGAGTGTTGTGTTCCTTTATGGCAGACAGAAATGAACAGGCTAGATTGCCTGTGCCTTCATGCATGCGCATGCACCCTTGAATCTGGATGGGGCAGCATGATGGACAGATTACCCGGGTCTGAGTAGAATTCAAG
Source organism: Thermoplasmata archaeon (assembly GCA_021802055.1). GTDB lineage: Archaea > Thermoplasmatota > Thermoplasmata > Thermoplasmatales > Thermoplasmataceae > JAKAFX01. The sequence continues at coordinate 161 of JAKAAY010000029.1, read as the reverse complement.
CCCGTGGAGAACCAGCCTGTAACCTTTGAAGCGCGGTGCTCCAAGCGAAAGCCGGGAGAGGATGTCACTCATCTGACAGACCGGTTCCATGGGACTGTTGATCACAGACCATGCTCCTGGCAATATGGGCGCAACTGGAAAATAGCTGAAATGGAAATATT
>JAKAAY010000028.1 GCA_021802055.1 Thermoplasmata archaeon | reverse complement strand
AGAACATGATAAAGGAAATCATGGAAAAAAGGGAATGGCAAGGTATTTCTGCGGTTAAAACGGGAAACATATTTGTCACTCCTGGGCCACTTGATTTCCTGGCACACCATGGACCATCGTTTATCAGAGAGGCGCTGCCATGGCTACATAGAGTGCATTCTCAAGCTTCAGAGCGTGATAAGGGCTGAGGATCCGATGATAGAATTCCAGGTTCCATTCAGTTTTAGTGAGTGAATTGAATTAATTCCCATATTTCATTCTTCATGGAGAGAGAAGGCCTTTCAGGATGGCCCATAATCTTTCAGACCCATTATGACACGTCACTTCAACAGCTTTGACCAAGCGGAAGGGATGGATCGACATTCTCATAGATTCTCGCACCGGGCAATTGGTTCCACTCAGGACTAACCCGGGAAGACTTCATGCAGTTGAACTGTCACGATCTTAGGCAATGAATATATACAGGATTTCATTATCCTTCTACTTTGCTGGTGTCCATGGATTTTACAAAATTCGAAAAGGCTCGTATCGTTGGTTCCAGAGCTCTTCAGATTTCCATGGGGGCACCCGTCATAATTGACGTTCCCAGGAGTATGTCAGATCCAGTGGAAATAGCAATGCTGGAATTTGAAAATGGAGTCATTCCCATTACCATCAAGAGGGCTCCTGCTAATCCCTAGAGTTAATTTTTTATCCATTACACATATCTGCGGTTGTGGACGTTACCGAGTTCAGGGAATTGTTTCTCCAGTCTCTGACGGTTCCACCACGAGGCCGGCCGTTAAGGCTCATTGTATCCCGGTCAGAATCATCATTCATTGTCCCCAAGATCTCTGAGCCAACTTACCTGTCCCTGAGATCCATTCCTTTTGAAAAAAATTACAGGTTGATCATAAGCAACTTCACCCACAGTGAATATGAGAGGTTCAAACGGGATTTCTCGACTCAGCTGAAGTTTCTGAGAATACCCATTGAGAATTTCCTGGAGATCGTAAATATACTGTCTGAGACTGGAATGAAATTTTCAGGCTTTTCTGCGTCCGGGAGGGGAAAGATGACTGTAAGGCCCCAGCCGCATGGTGACGCATGGACGCTATATAATGAGATGCTGGAAGCAATAAACAAAGGATTCAGGCCGTATATCCTGGATTTCAGGGACGATGCCGGAACTATCTCCATAAGGTCAGATTTCAATATTTTTTGCAGGGCGCTTGCACCTTCCAGAGTTGACGTAATCCATCTAATTCTTTCCAGGTTGTTTTCATCCTGCCTTGGGCTTTACGAGAAGTTCAACCAGGTCAGGCCTGAGATCAAGGCTTCGCCCGATACGTTTTCCTCGTACAATGTTTTGAGGCTTCATTTTGCCGATGTGGCTGACGGAGGAAAGATGATAACAGGGCTCAGGGGGTACTTCAACGTGGCTTACGTTGGTGGATCGGTGCGCGGGGTCAGGGCAATAAGTTCAAGAAAAACAGGACTTCCTCTCTTCTACGTAGACATGCTTTCCGGCACCAGAAGCGAGGGGTTTGTCTACCCGACGCCTTTCTGTGACATTGAGAACCTGATAGTGTTCAACGACATGGTGAAATCAGTGGGAGGTGACCTGACGTAACCCGGAGAAGTATCGTTGGACTAACGAGGAATAATATGGCTGAAGGGGAGTTTTCACACAGGCTGATCTCCAGTGTTTATTCTACGCTCCAGGCAAACCGCTCAGAACTAGGTTATGCTGTAAGGAAGATAGTGGAAGACGAAACTGCGGGCTGCTTCATCCTGGCCCAGAGGCCTCTTGACCACACATCACAGTACGCATTCTTCAAGGCCCTGGGGCACAGCGATGTCGAAAATTTCTCCTCGTTCCTGGATACTTTCATGTCCGTCCCGCTCAGTTTTGAGCCGGATCAGGTGGAGAAGATAGCGGTGATTGATGACAAGGACAGCGAGACTGTCCTTTCAAGCAGCATCAGCAGCACATCCTATAACCTGGTAATATGGTCAGTATCACAGGTTGAAGGCAGAATAAGGAAGATATACGGCAACCACCTGAACAGCAGCACTGACAGGATAATGACTTCTGGCCTGTATTTCCCTGAGATCTATCCGTTCCCCTATTATGAGTTCATGCATCCATTGCTTAAATTTGAAGTCTTCAACATGGGATTTTCAATCAAAGGCAAGCAGAGCCTCAGGCAGGTTCTCGATGCTGCAACCGAAATGGCCTACTATTATTCGGTGGGCTATGAAAGACAGCGAATCCGCGGGGATCTTTCAGACCTTGTGCGCAGCATGATCCGCATGGGCATCGTCAGCGGGAAAGCCGAAACGGTTAATCTTCCGTCTTCACTAAGCAGTTTCACTGAAAATTTCATCAGAAAATATGCATCGTACATTGAGCGTGCCTCGAAGAAGACCATATTCGATTTTGAATCACTGATATAGGTAACAGGCAATTGTTCGGTACACCTCTCTAAACCTATTTATTGTAGCTGCATAATTACCTTCCATGGAAGACCAGATCAAGGAATACCTCAAGAGGCTGGACCAGGACTCAGTGGATTTTATGCAGCTGCAGTTCACAGACCTCGCGGGTTTCGTTAAGACAGTCTCCGTGCCAAGAAACAGGTTCGCTTCTGCCTTGGAAGAAGGCGTGGTTTTTGACGGGAGTTCAGTGGCCGGATATGCCCAGATTGAAGAATCGGACATGAGGGCTCATCCAGATCTGTCCACATACACGATCCTCCCTTCAGATGCGGGTACCGGGAAGGTGGCAAGATTCATATGCAACATATTCACCCCAGAAGGGGAGAGGTTCTCCGGCGATCCCAGATTCATCCTGGAAAGAACCCTTGAAAAGTTGCATACAGACAAGATGGATTTCTTTGTTGGTCCAGAGTTTGAATTCTTCGTCTTCAAGAGAGATGCCGCTGGAAACCCCACGGTACAGCCCAGTGACTATGGAGGTTACTTTGATGACACGACGCTAGACGCGTCGGTGGAGATAAGGCAGGACATACTGAGAAGCATGCATGCTCTGGGATACCAGCCGGAAGCAGCCCATCATGAAGTCGCTTACGGCCAGCATGAGATAGACCTGAGATATGCGAATGCACTGAAGATGGCGGACCGTGTTTCCATGCTAAAAAACATTATTAAGAGTTCCGCGCAGCGGCATGGTATGTATGCTACATTCATGCCGAAGCCCATCAACGGCGTCAACGGGTCCGGAATGCATGTCCACCAGAGCATCATGGCAACCGACGAAACAAAGAACATGTTCTTTGAGGAGGGACGGAAGTACGAGATCAGCGAACTGGGCATGCACTACCTTGCCGGGATTCTTTCCAACGTGCAGTCAGCGTCTGCTATACTTGCTTCCTGGGTGAATTCCTACAAGAGGCTGATCCCTGGCTACGAGGCCCCGGTATACATTTCATGGGCCAACAAGAACAGGAGCGCACTGGTCAGGATACCCGCGGGACGATTCCAGAGGAAGAGAATGGAACTGAGATGCCCTGACTCGGCCGGGAATCCATACCTGCAGTTCACTGCCATCCTTTCCATGGGAACAGATGGGATCAAGAAGAAGATCGACCCGCCGGACCCCGTGGAGAAGGACATCTACAGGATGACAAAAGAAGAGAGGGATGCGTCCGGAATCCCGTCAATGCCGGAAAGCCTTGGAGAGGCCCTGCATCACTTCAGGAACAGCAAGCTGATGCGTGACGCCCTGGGAAAGCATATTTTCGAGAATTTTCTGATCCTCAAGTCAAGAGAGTGGGATGCATTCCGTTCCCATGTCACAGACTGGGAGATCAGCAGGTACCTTCCTGTTCTCTGAAATATTTAATCCTGCCGGCCTGCTTTGTGGATTGGCCTGCAGGATTTCAAACCACTATGTGCAGAGACTGTTGAGCACGTACTGAAGTATTCCGCCGAACCTGTAGTATTCGCGTTCCACTGGTGTATCTATCCTCATTTTTAGATCCTGAGTTCTTTGCTTTCCGGACTTGTCAGTATAGGTCAATACAGCCTTCTTTGGCTCCTGGGCATCATCATATGAAACGGACACGGGTCTTTTAATGTCCATTTCGAGTTTCTCATAACTCACGCCTTCAGGAAATTCCAGAGGAACTACGCCCATTCCAACCAGGTTGCTCCTGTGGATCCGCTCATAGCTCCTGGCTATTACTGCCTTGATGCCCAACAGGTATGGCCCCTTGGCTGCCCAGTCCCTGGAACTGCCTGTGCCATATTCTGACCCGGCAAACACAATGAGCGGCGTAGCCGCGGCGTTGTATTTCTCAGCCGCGTCGAATATGAATACTTCGTTGCCATCAGGCAATGACCGGGTATATGGGCCCTCCTTATCCACGAGGAAATTTCTTATCCTGTTGTTCCCGAACGTTCCACGAATCATGACCTCATGGTTTCCCCTCCTTGATCCGAAGCTGTTGAAGTCTTCGGGCTTGACCTGGTGTTCCATGAGATATTTTCCAGCCGGACTGTTCTTCCCGATGGATCCGGCGGGCGAAATATGGTCAGTTGTCACAGAATCGCCAAGCACAAGCAGAGGGACTGCGCCGGTCAGTGGCTCAAACATCCTCTTTCTGTGAAGGCGGAAACCATCGAAGTATGTTGGATTACGGATATAGGTGCTGTTTGCGTCCCATGAATATAGTTCACTCGGTTCGACCTTTATCTCATCCCATCTTTCACTAAGATTACTGAGATTGGAATATTTCTCAATGTACATCTCCCGGGTTACCGAATTTTTGATGGTATTATCTATCTCATCCTCGGTTGGCCAGATTTCTTTCAGGTAAATGTTCCTGCCGTCAGTGCCCTTTCCTATGGGTTCATGCTCCAGATCTATTGCAACCGTGCCTGCAATGGCAAAAGCCACCACGAGAGGAGGAGACATGAGGTAATTTGCTCTTACATCTCTGTGTATCCTGGCTTCGAAATTCCTGTTTCCTGAAAGCACAGCTGCAACGGAAAGGGAGTCCTCGGTGATCGCCTTCTGCACGTGCTCATCCAGTGGCCCGCTGTTTCCTATACAGGTGGTGCAACCATAACCCGCAAGGTAAAATCCCAGTTTCTCCAGGTATGTGGTGAGACCGGCTCTGTCCAGATAGTCCGTTACTACTCTAGACCCCGGTGCAAGTGAGGTCTTGACCTTTCTGTTCACCTTCAGACCCTTTTCCACTGCCTTCTTAGCCAGCAGTCCCGCACCAATCATCACCCTGGGGTTGCTGGTATTCGTGCAGGAGGTTATTGCAGCAATGACAACATCTCCCTCTGAGAGCTTTTCCTCCTTTCCTCCCAGATCGATCTTTGTGGACTTAAGGGAGACCTGCTTCGCGCCCCTGCTGCCCGCATTGAAGGGTTCAAGCGTGTCAAGGAAGCTGTCCCTGATCCGTGAAAGGGAGACCCTCTGCTGAGGGAGTTTTGGGCCGGATACGCTTGGCTCTATGCTTCCTAAGTCCACGTCGATGATCTCACTGAACGATACTCCTCTCCTTGATCCGTACAGGCCCTGGTTCCTGGAATACTCCGCTACGAGCCTGATCTGATCCTCGTCTCTTCCAGTGGCCCTCAGGTAATCCATGGTGTTTTGGTCTATGGGGAATAAGGCAAGGGTGGCCCCGTACTCCGGGCACATGTTGGATATAGTGGCCCTATCCGGCACTCTCAGGACTGAAAGCCCGTCGCCGTAGAACTCCAGGAATTTGCCGACAACTTTGTGCTTCCTGAACGTCTCCGTTAATGTAAGCACCAGATCCGTGGCCGTAACACCGCTCCTCAGCATGCCATGAAGATTGACTCCCACCACTTTCGGCAGTTGGATTGTGATTGGCTCACCAAGCATTGCTGCCTCTGCCTCTATGCCGCCTACCCCCCACCCAAGAACGCCTATCCCGTTGACCATTGTTGTGTGGGAGTCGGTGCCCACAAGGGTGTCTGGAAATGCCAGCATATCGTTCCTTCCAGAGCGCACCGATATTACCTTAGCAATATATTCAAGGTTTATCTGGTGCACTATCCCGGCGGAAGGCTGGTAAACCTCAAGATTATTGAAAGATGACTTTGCCCACTTCAGGAAGCGGTATCTCTCTTCATTCCTGCTGAATTCTATGTCCCTGTTCCTGCTGAACGCTTCTGAGTTACCATAATAATCAACCTGCACAGAGTGATCTATAACCAGATCCACAGGAACGACCGGGTTGATTACCACGGGATCGCAGCCAAGTTTTTTGGCTGCGTCTCTCATGGATGCGAGGTCAACAATCGCAGGCACACCAGTGAAATCCTGCATAAGAACACGGCTTACCTTGAAGGATATCTCCGTATCCCTCGGAGACGATGCGTCCCAGTTGATGACTGCTTCCAGGTCTCTTTCTGAGATGCTCTTTCCATCGAAATTGCGCATCATGCTTTCCAGAATAATCCTGAGCGAGGTGGGTAATTTTGATATCTGGGGAAATGACTTCTCCAGATCGGGCAGTGAATAATATGAAATCTTCTTCCCTTTGAATTCCATAGACTTCTTCTTTATGCTTTCCCCGATCTTTTCCATAACCTGAGATTGATTCTCTGTAAATATTGATTTCTGGTTCTATCTCACAAGACATCACCTGAATCATTGCCCTGGTCCGAAAATAATCAGGCAGTTGAAACATATAATGTCATCTTCCTGACATAAAGTAAAATACCGATTCCTGATCAGAGTCCGGTTGGAGAAAATTAATGGATGGTCAGGACACTATTGAAGACATATCCAAGGAAATTAAATCACTGATGGAAAGTGCGAAGAAGTTCACCGAAGCCATACAGAGGCTGGATGAGCGGTTAAAGAGCCTGCAGGGATTGCCTCAGCAAAAAGCCGCTCCGGTGGCTGTATCACAACCTAAACCGCCTGCTGCAGTACCTGCAGCTCCTCCTTCGCCCGGCGCTGATCTCTCGTTCAGGGATACCAGGCTCTCTACAGGCAACGAAAAGGTAGACCAGCTTCTCGTGGGGGGCGTCAGGGTAGGAACTAGCGTTATACTCATCGGACCCCCTTTCTCTGGAAAGTATGTGCTTGCCTGGAATTTCGTTGCCCAAGCGTTGAACGATCAGGTGCCCGTACTTGTCATCACTACAGACAGGGACATCAATGAAATCAAGTACCAGGTTGGCAGAATATATCCAGACATTGAAGAGGCTGAAAACAATGGGATGCTAAGATTCATTGACCTATATTCTAGAAGCATTCAGACCCAGTCTCCCTCCAAGCATGCCATAGTCATAGACAGTATACTGAACATTAGCTCCCTGCTCAAGGCGGCTGACTCGGTGGCAGCCGAGTTCAAAACCAAGTCGCCATATTACAAGGTGTTGTTTTCATCACTGACGTCCTATGCCACGGAGTTTGACGAAAAGCTGCTTGTGAAGTTTATCCAGCAGTTTTCCCAGAAAAGGAAGATTGAGGGTGCAGTCTCGTTTTACCTTATGGAAGGAGGCGTCTTTGAACGCAAACTAACGGAGTCGGTATCTTACATCGTCGACGGCGTGATTGAATTCAAGGCTGATACAAACAAGAGCTACCTTCGGGTTACAGGCCTGGGAAATGTTCGATCCAGGGACTGGATTGAGCTTTACATGAACGACACTTCGTTTGATCTGGGATCTTTCACCCTGGAGAAAATCAGATAGTGTAGAATAGCGTATTTGGAACTGTTAAATACGAGGTGGCAATCATATGAAGATGCGAAATGAGTAGGATAGTGCTGCATGAGAGAAATGTACCGTACGCAGTCACTGTGGGAAGTGAGACCATATATCTGTGCGCGTGCGGACTGTCGGGTAACAAGCCATACTGTGATGGATCGCACAAGAAAACGGCGAACGAGGGTTCCGATACCTTCATCTATGATCATGATGGAAACAGAGTAAAGGTCCAGTCATTCTACCCCAAGTAGATATTCCGTGAAACAGTAATCTTGTCCCCGGATGATCCGGGGATTCCTCTCTTTTGGCCTGGAATTCACAACCTCATGGCAATTGGATTCGGCGTGAGCCTTGCCCATGGCGATTGGTTAACGCACACCATTCTATGGCTTCCGGCATAAGGCCAGGCGGGCTTTTGGTCTTGGTGAGTTTTATTATCTTTTTACCATTACCTTCTTAATATGATCCCAGGCAGGATGAATTCCCGAGAGGTCAGAAGAATGATGGCCCAGATGGGCATAAAGACAACCGACCTTACAGACGTAAAGAAGATCCTCATGGAGGGTACGACCAAGGATTATGTGATCACCGAACCCTCTGTAACCATCATAGAGGCCAAGGGCGAGAAGTACTTCCAGATATTCGGGAACATGAGGGAGATCCCCAAAGGCACCGTTCAGCCTGCTGCTCCTCAGCCCATGCCAGCCAATGAAGATGACGTGAAACTGGTCATGGAACAGACAGGATGCACCAGGGAAAAAGCCGTTGAGGCTCTGAAGAAGGCCAACGGTGAACCTGCCCAGGCCATTATCGATCTGACCTCAAAATGAACAGTATTGAGAAGCTGCTTGAGAAGTTAAAACCATCCTGGGAAGAACAGGAAAGATATGGGCACATAGCGTCAAAGATAGTTGAGTCCCTTCAGAATCAGTGCAGGGAAAGGGGCATCGACGCTGATCCTGTTCTGGTGGGGTCTTTTGCAAAGGACACTAACCTCAGGGGGGGCGATCTCGACATATTCATAAGGTTCTCCAGAAGCTATTCAACCACGGAGTTGGAAAAACTGGGCCTGGAACTCGGACGCAGCGTCGTCAGGAACTCCCGGGCCAGATATGCCGAACACCCCTACATTTCCGGTACCGTGGAAGGCGTGAAGATTGATGTCGTCCCATGCTACCGCATTGACAAGAGTTCTGAGATGGTGTCATCCGTGGACAGGACTCCGCTTCACACCAAATATGTGAATTCACATCTCAGTGAGGAACAGAAGGACGACGTGAGAAGGTTGAAACTGCTCCTGAAGAGCCTTGATGTATACGGTTCCGAGATATACAGGAACGGCTTCTCCGGTTATGTATGCGAACTTCTCATTGACATGTACGGGTCATACCATGAGGTACTTCGGAGTTTCAGCGAGGCGCGAGGAAGAATTGTGATACCGGCGGGATCGCCCAGCGCCTCGCGATTCACGTCTCCTATGGTACTCATAGACCCTTGCGACGACGACAGGAATGCCGCTGCCTCAGTGAGCCTTGAGTCGCTTTCAAAGCTCAAGATGGCCGCCAGGCTAATGCTCAACGGTTATGATGAGGTGATGCTTCAGAAGACACACAGAGTCAATGACCTGGACCCTGGTAGCCGGCAAACCGCCTTCAGGATTTTCAGAATGCCACGCCCTGACCTGGTTCCAGACACGGTGTATCCCCAGGCCACTAAGTTTCGGGACGTGGTAATGTCCATACTTCGGGAAGGCGGGTTTCTTCCCATCTCATCTGCGGTGGACATAACCACTAATATCGATGTGCTAATAGAATGCGAGCGTGACGTGGTGCCCAGAGTCATACAGCACCGGGGGCCCAGCGTTGACATGCCGAATTCCATAGATTTCCTCATGAAATGGAGGGAGAGAAATGTCCTGCGCGGTCCTTACATAATTGGAGATCGCCTTTACGTGGATATTGGAAGAGACTGCACTGTGCTGGAAGAATGCGTCATGAAGTCCATAGGCAAGTACGACATAGGGAAGAATCTGAACCAGTACAGGGGGGAGATCAGGATACTTGACCCATTGAAGGATAGAGAGCAGCTAAGCAGCAAGGTTGTTGAGTTGTTCATGAATGAGAGATTTCCCACTTCAGCTAAGATAGAAGGCGTTGATCATCTATCCACCGGAGAAGACCTCTAGAAACACCATTTCATCCCCTGGGCCAAAGGTGGCGTCCGCGGTTACAGGTACCCCGTTCTTCAGATATACGTACCTCTCATGGCCTAATTTTAGCATCTTCAGGGCATCTTCCACCTTCCCGCTCTGGAGATCGATATTCTGCAAACCTTCTCTGCCCACCACCTTGATCATCTAGAGCCTCCGACAGCCCCGGGCAGATTTGAACTGCCGTTGTCGGATCCAAAGTCCGAAATGCTTGGCCACTACACCACGGGGCTAAACAAGGGTCGCTATTCCCATGGATTTTATAAATTCATGCAGTGCATCCGTTTGTGCCATCTGCCATCGGTACACTGCCAGCAGGTCATTCCTGAGATGGAATAATCCTATGTGCTGAGAAACATTGCGGGTGTTCCGCTGTCCTGTGATGCACAGGAAATTGACCTGTAGCGGATGTTCCATGAAGAGAGATGCTTTCTGACGGTTTCCAGGGCAAGATCGGGCCGGTTATTCTCCTGGCTGAGGTGTGTCAAAATGATGCTGCTCTCTGGGGATGCAGCTTCACTGAGGAGCTGCGCTGACTGCGAGTTTGAGAGATGTCCAAATTTACCAGCTATTCGGCTCTTGAGGAATCCTGGGTAGCGGCCTCCCATGAGCATCTGCTCGTCATGGTTTGCCTCTACTGCAAGAATTTCCGAGCCTTCAAGGGCATCGCTAAGCCTCTGATCGAATGTGCCAAGGTCCGACACAATGCCTATCTTGGCTGAACCGTGCTCTATTATGAATGCCACAGGATCTGCAGCATCATGTGATACGCTGATGGCGGTGATCCTGAAGTTTCCTATGAGCATGCTATCCTTTAGCTCGTAACATCTCACCGGAAGCGCCTCAGAGGTTGCTTTCCTGGTGTATATGTCCACATCAAGTGCCTTTGACAGGCTTTGCAAACCAGAGCTGTGGTCACTGTGTTCATGGCTCACAAGGACGGAGAATCTGTCGTGTGTTCTTCCAGTTTCTCTTATCCTGTTTTTAAGGCGTTTAACTGAGATACCGAAATCCACTATTATTGAGTCGTCTTCGTCCCACACTAGCGTGGAGTTTCCCTTGCTCCCGCTGGATACAATGGTGAAACCAAGAGTATTGCTCAATTCAATGTGAATGCAGTGGGCATTTTAGAATTTTTGCCATATCCTGTGTGAACCCAGGACACCTCTTCAAACTCTGGGCAGAACCCACTGCGGAACGAGCCGTTCTTTCGTGTTAGTCTCAGCATTATGTCTGGTCTCTCCTTATCCAAGATTTGAAGCTGGTACATACAATCCACGCCACCAGAATCCAGCATGACTCCTGCAATTGCAGGAGCATTGAGATCTATCTGTGAACTTCCGCATCCTTGAGAACAGCAATGAGCAATGCGCTTTTTTGGGGCATTTCCGGCATAAACTTGTAAAATATAATAAAAAAGTAAAAAAAAATGAGGGCTTAAGGAAAGTCCGATGTACTCAGTTCTTTCCAGCCTTCTTTCTCCTGGAAGCCATTGCCACAGCAGCAACAATTCCCACAAGCACTATGATTATGAAACCAACCCCTATGGGACCTGTGAAAGCCGAAAGCAGTGTGGTGTTAGTGCCTGACGCTGTGTATACCTGAATGGTATGGGTGGAGAAGTGCGGGATGTGGATGAGCACCTCGACCCCGCCTGATACCTTGAACACGGCATAAACAGCGTTGACGTCACTGGTGGTGTTTATGGTGAAGTTTTCAGATGCCACCGTGGCTACGGTGTTGTCAAATTTCACCACGAGCCTGCTGTTGTTGCTGATGACGCTGTTGGAGATGAATATTGCAATAACCGTGCCAGTGTGCTTCAGCGATGACGTTATGAATGTCAGGCTCCCTGACGATGCATTTGTCAGCTGGATGCTTACTGAATTATTGTAACTCAGCGTAAGTGACCCTGGAGTGGATGAAGTTTTGTCGATGCTTATCTGTGCCGCGATTTTTCCGTGCATAATGGCATTGTTAATGTCCTCTATAGCCTTTGATGACGATCCCTGGAGTCCTGGAGGAGCAACAAATGATATTCTAGCTGTCTGGTTGCTCTGGACAGTAATGGTGCTCCCAGTGACGGATATGTTTCCACCGTTAACGAAGAGGAATCCCCTGAATCCATTGCCAGCAAGGTAGATACCATGCGCCCCAGCATCTATCTGGTCTGACATGCCTGCCGAGTAGTTGAAGAAGTTCCCGGAGCTGTCGTCTATCTCGGCCCCTGTATAGGTGTCTGAGGTCGCATTGGCCCCGAATTCGTTAATCTTGGTTATTCCTGTTCCCACGTTGAAGACCATTGTCCCGTTGCTGACAAAAAAGTTGGATACCAGCGAGGGGTTGTCCCTTAGAACCATCAGCGAGGTGTTGTTCAGGTAAGCAAACAGAGATCCGATGATAACAGGGGAAGATACGGGAATGACAGGCGCAGAAGATGATGAAGTGAGGTCCCCGTTTCCGAAGGCATAGACGGATGTGAACACCTTCTGGTTCATGAGGTTGCTCTGGAAGTTCGAGATCACTCCTGTCTTGGCGTTGATATTGAAGTCCAGGAAGCTACCTGTGACCTGGCCGGTTGAGCTGTTGTACTGGAACGCTTTCTCGGAGTAGAGTTTCTGCATGATGGAATCCTCAAACTCCATTTTCGCCATCATTCCAACCACGAGCATGGACCTTGCAGAAAATGAGAGCGAATATCCGTTGCCTGAAAGTGTGCCGTTTCCATTGCTGAATATTATGACGGGATGCCCGTTGACCGTGATCTCGTAAAGAGCCATGGACTGAGTGTTCACGCTCATGCCCATCCCGCCAAAGAATAGGCTGGAGTTGAGCTTCACGTACACTGGTGACGACTGGTTGTACAGTGTCATGTTTATGTTTATGCTGTTGGTAATGGAGAGTGATCCCGATGCCAGTATGAAGGCATTCTCGTTAGATGTGCTCAGAACGCTTCCGTTGTTCATTTTTACCGCCGGGATCATGCTAAGCAATTCCGGTGCCGAATTGCTTATCTTTATGTAGCTTGCCAATCCAACCGAGTTATTGTCTCCCTTGTAGCTCAGATCCGTTATGGTGCTCGCAGTACTGTTATAGTTGAGCGAAAAATTGCCCACGCTTGTACCGGATACGCCACCATCGTTTGAAGCCGCAATTGTAACCCCCGCGCTTGCGATGAGGGCTAATACCATCACGACTGCCATTACCTTTGGTGCCATGATGTCCCCAGAACAGGTATATCAATAGCCTTGTTGGTTCAACATTGTACCAGATCGTGGAGGATCAGTAGGAGATGAGTCTATAGAATGTATCCCTCTGGGCCGGTATCCTTCCTATGCCCCTGATGAGGTTGTCCACCTCTTCGGTGGTTGTCCTCTCGGTCCTGTTGGTGGCCCCATAAATTTTCTCTCTATATGCAGTGCCCACCAGGTCACTTCCGCCTGAATCCAGTTCAACCTGGGCCATGAGTTTGCCCACGGCAACCCAGTAGACGCTGATGTTGCGAATGGCCTGGCCCATTATGATCCTTGCCATGGAGATAACCTTTATATCCTTTACAGAGGAGTCTGGACCCTTCACTTTGCCCATCTTCTGGAGAGGAGTATTCTCCGGACTGAATTTCAGGGGGATGAATGACAGTATCCCGGGAACCTCAAGCTGATTATCCCTCAACCGGATCATGTGATCAATTATGTCATCCCATGACTCCACGTGTCCATAGGTCATGGTGGAGTTCCCCGGCATCCCCAAGGAATGTATGATCTTCGCGTCTTCAAGCCATTGTTCGCCGCTGATCTTTTCCGGCGTGGTTATCTGTTTCCTGACTTCAGGGGCAAAAATTTCAGCCCCTCCGCCAGTATGTGCATCAACGCCGGCATCCTTGAATCGCGAGACGGTCTCCTTGACGGAGTTTCCGCTTATCCTTGCAATGAAGTCGATCTCCGGTATGGTGAGTGCTTTGAGGGTTGCTTCTGGGTAGGTATTCTTAACCATCCTGAACATGTCCTCATAATACTCCACTCCGAGATACGGGTTAAAACCGCCCACGATATGTATCTCTGTTGCCTTCATTTCCCTTGCCTTCAGGGTTTCTTTCCTGATGTCCTCCAGGCCGAGCTCATATCCCCTGTCGGTCTTCCCCTTTAATTTTGCCGGCACGTAAAACGCACATATGGGACAGCTTGCAGAACAGTAGTTTGAATAGTTTATGTTGTATGAAACAGCGTAGGTAACGACATCCCCCACCTGTTTAGCGGTGAGGTTTGACCCCAGCTTCATAAGCTGGTAAAGATCGAGATCGCTGAAAAGGTCTGAAGCCTCCTTCCTGCTCAACCTAGCTCCAGACTGCACTGTTTCTTCCCAGTACTGAAGCGGATAGCCTGCGCCCGTTTCCATCAATGTGAGATTTCCGGATACATATTAATCGTTTCTGCCTTTCCTTGATTCCTGTGGCAACTGCCGTGCCCAGCCATAGTGCACGGGCACTGGACTCTGGCCATACGATGACTATGCGACGATATTGATCAACGACATGCTGCTGACTAGGACGATCATTACAATAAATGCTTCTTTCAACATTCCTGACCTCTCCCATTTAGATTTCTTTTACATCTACTGATCCACTGCATAGATATCGACCGATGCTGTTACGTTCTTCTCAAGTCCGAGCAATTTCGCAGT
>JAKAAY010000010.1 GCA_021802055.1 Thermoplasmata archaeon | reverse complement strand
TCAGATATCACTTATATGCCACAGTTACTGAATAATTGATATTTCTCCGTTTCTCATTGTATGGAGTGCCATACAGGGAATCTGGCTGGATCATTTCCGTTCCCACAGCCATGAGCCTTTTCTACATGTTCCTTGGAATGGTGTGTTCGGAGTTGTTGGCGAACAACATCAGTTCACGTTCATGGTATGGTACAGATCATCCCAAATTGAAGAGGCCGTGTAAATGGCAATAGCCCAACTAAGTTTGCTAGTTCTGGTTTTCCGGAACTCATCCTTTCCAAGGGGTTTTCAGGCTTATATTTTCAGCACTTTCAGGATAACGTATTCATGCCTGTGCTTCTGGAAGCAATTCCCTCGTGGATCTGTCTTGTGATTCCGGAAGCGGCTGTTGCCGGATCTGATGATTCGTAAATGGACCTGCCGACAATGACGTAGTCAGCCCCTGCCATTATTGCCCGTGCAGCGCTGCCTCCCTGGGCTCCTATGCCCGGTGAAACAATTACAAGGTCTGCACCGGTTTCTCTGATCTGTGATAGTAGCGTCTCATCATTTCCCGGAGCTATAACTCCGTCTGCGCCCGCGGATATAGCACTCTTCAGGAGATCACTGTGCACTCTGTTGATGTACTGACTCCCTCCGGGATGTGACATGGAGACCACTGCCAGGAGTTTCAGATTACGCCCAGCGTCCCTCACGGCTCTCAGGGAGTCCGTGCCGGTGAAAACATGTGATATGATCCCGTACGCCCCAAGTTCTGCCACCTTGCCCGTTATGAGTGCGTTGGTGTTGGGTATATCTGCCACTTTCAGATCACAGATGACCCTTGAGTACCTGGAAAGATCCCGGATAATGCCCGGTCCCGCTCCCAGGATCAGGGGCCAGTTTATCTTAACAGCGAAAATAATTTCCTTGAGCATGGAAGTTATTTCTAAAGCCAGCTTTCCGTCAAAAACGTCCAGGGCCACTATGAGCCTTTTATCCATACTCTCGGCCTGATGTGGTTTCAGTTAATAATGCTGGCGGACGCACTCATTTTCCTGTACCCGTAAGTGGTTCAGGATGAATGGCCATGGATTTTATCCTTGAAGTGTTTCATACTTTGTGGCAAGACGACTGTGCGGTCGTACCGTTTATGACATTGGACTCGGCACGTGGGGCATGGGAGGCTCAACAACACCCGTCACGGACCTTGACAGTGCATGCATTGAGGCCATACAATATGCGATAGACAGCGGAGTCAATGTGATAGACACCGCAGAAATGTATGCTGCGGGGCACACTGAGGAGATTGTTGGCCAGGCGATTCGACCGTATGAACGTGGTGACCTGTTCATCATAACAAAGGTCTGGAATACCCATCTGAGACACGATGACCTTATCAGTTCCGCCCGGAAAAGCCTCAAAAGGCTCATGACAGATTACGTGGACCTTTACCTCATTCACTGGCCAAATTCATCCGTGCCCGTAGAGGAAACCATATCAGCAATGGAAGAGCTTGTGGATCAGGGGATTGTCAGAAGTATTGGAGTGAGCAACTTCTCCGTAGGGGAAACCATGGGAGCCATGAACGCGTCCGGAAAAGGCATATGTGCCAACCAGATAGAATACAACTATGGCAGAAGGCAGGCAGAGGGGGACGTGATACCATTCTGCGAGAAGAACAATATTGCCGTGATAGCTTATACGCCAATAATGAAAGGAAGGCCCACCGCAAGCAGTGTTGCCCGGACACTGGCCCGGAAATATGAAGTTAATCCGGTGCAGTTGATGCTGAGATACACTATGGAAAGGTCGCTTCCCATTCCGAAGTCGGCAAACAAGAAACACATTGACGAACTTGTGGAAGCCACAAAGATAAAACTCACCAGGGACGATTATGAAATGTTGCGCCGCGGCTGACAAAGCCGCGTGAGGTTCCGGATTTGCAGATGCCGGTATAATTTACCTGATTTCGTCTATGCCCATGGCGTCGTCCCTGTCACCCACTAGCTTCTCGAGGTTTGCTATATCTTCCGGACGGCTGATGACGTAGGGTGATCTGATACCCACGAGAAGTACCAGGACACCCACGCTGTTTGAGGCTGACTCTTCCAGCCTCGCTCCCCACTTTATCACTGCATTTTCATCTATCCGTGAGTGGACTTCCCTCATTGCTGTTATGCTCTCGTATACCGTCAGGTCCTCACCACCCGTGACACTCACTATGCAGCCCTTTGCCTGGCTGATGTCTGCTTCCACTAACGGGAATCTGAGCGCCTGATCCAGGGCATCAAGAATGCGGTTATCCCCCTTTCTTGATTCGCCATATCCAACTACTGCGGCTCCGCCAGACTTCAGTACATTTGCAACGTCTGCGAAGTCAACGTTTATGGTTCCTGTCTTTGTTATGAGGTCCGTTATCCCTTTTATGGTCTTGGTAAGTATTGAGTCAGCGTAGCGGTAGGCATCCTTTATGTTCTTGACGGGAGCGTCCGTTGGTATCTTGTCGTTCGGTATTGCGAGGAGCGTGTCGGAGTGCCTGTATAGCTTCTCGAGGCCCCTGAGCGCATTATCCATCCTGTACTTGCCTTCAGCCTTGAAGGGGAGCGTAACTATTGAGATGACGATGGCACCCGATTCCTTGGCTGCCTTCGCCACTATGGGTGCCGAGCCTGTGCCTGTTCCTCCGCCCATGCCACAAGTCACAAAGACAATGTCACTGCCCTGCATGAGCTCGCGAATCTTAGACATGTCCTCTATTGCGGCTTCCTCTCCAACTTTTGGTATGCCGCCGGAACCGAGACCTCTCGTCCTCCTCTTTCCTATGAGAAGCTTGGCCTTTGACATCGATGTTGAGAGATGCTTTGCATCAGTGTTGATGGAAAGGAGATCTGCGCCTTCTATGCCCGACTCATATAGCCGGGATATTGTATTGGTACCGCCACCACCACACCCTGCAATCCTGATTCTGACCCTTTTCAGTCTCGCGGCATTCTCGATCCTTTCATCCTGAGGGCATACATATTCCTCTTCAGTGGACTCAAAGATGTGCCGTTCTTCCACAATGTCCTTCTCTATGGATTCCAGCAGGAGTGAGGTGTTGTCATACATATGTCTGCTACTATTGCTTTAACTGTATATATATCTTTGGATTTTGACTGTGGGATACATCCTCATCACTCTGAGTATTCAGGTAGTCTCTGCACGGACGCTGGCCTGGACTTCTTCTATCTCGGGAGTTGATGGATCCCGGGGCTGGATGGACGTGAACTATTTTTATTCCCACCAGTGATTACCCAGAATGCTGTCAAGGAAATTCCTGGAACTCGGTGCGATCAAGTTTGGAAAGTTCACGCTTACATCGGGGAAAGTTTCCGACTACTACGTGGACATCAAGGAAGCATGCACTTATCCCGACGTGCTCCGTATGGTTGCCGAAAGTATCGCAGAGCATATTTCAGGTGACATGATCGCAGGCGTGGAGCTGGGAGCCGTGCCACTTATAGTAGCCACCTCCATGTTATTGAATAAGCCCTACACCATGATCAGGAAGGAGGTTTCCCACGGCACCAAAAAACTTCTCATCGGTCAGGACGTCCGCGGAAAAACGGTAGATGTGGTTGAGGATGTTGTGACCACGGGTGGATCCGTTATGAGGGCGATCTCACTTCTGACGGAAAATGAGGCGATTGTAAAAAGGGTAATCTGCGTTGTGGACAGGGAAGAGGGGGGCAGCGCTCTCCTCAGGAAAGCAGGTATTGAACTGATCCCCGTGCTGAGAATAAGCGAGTTGATCAGGAACTAGACAAGTGCATCCTCAATTCTTCCAATTTCAATGGGTGTAGTCGCCTCTCCGACCAGAATGCCATGAGCATTCGCAATGACCGATGCCCCAAGGTACATGCTACCAAAGTTGGCCGTGGCCTGCTTCACCTGCACCTTGAAAATATCAGAGAGAAACTTCATCTCGTCTTCGTCTGCAGAGGGAGTCACAATCATGCCTTTTTTGGTGATCACGGAAACGCTTCCAACGGTCTTAATGCCACCAATGGTTCCCTTCACCACCTCGACGTCCAGTGTGTCCTGGATCTCCCTGACTGCTCTTGAACTGAAGTTTTTATGCACAAGGGCGCATCTGTCGCTGGTCACGATATCGTTGCCAACGGCGTTGATCTTGTCCTTGAGAAACAACACCTTCCTGCCGCCTAAATCCAGTGGTTCAATGGTATTCTCTGTGGTTCCCGGGAATATCACTCCGTGGGAATTCATTGCAGTCAGTGATCCGACCAGATAAGAATTCTCCACAAACAGCTTTACCGGTCTTACGTCCAGGAACTTAACAAGTTCAGCCTCAACCTCTTCCTCTATGTTTCCAGGGAGAAGAGCGATATCATCCTGTACCCTGGCGTAGATTCCTATAAAATCGCTCTTCAGGATGGAAAATTTCCTGATCATTGTTGGGGCAGAATCACTTCCGCTGAATCTTCGCTAAGCTTGACGACCCTGATCTCGATCTTCCCTGTTATCTTTTTCCTGCCTCTTTCCCAGATCTTTTCGTTCACTTTTGGGTCGATCCATATATTTTCAATAGGTACTCTCATGTGCTTGGATACCTCTGATTTCAGAACCCCTATTCCTGAGTCGGTTCTTCTTGACTTTGAAGAAGCTTTTGCCTTCCTCAGGCTCACTCTCATGATGAACTCGTTCTTTGCTTCAGTACTTTCTACCACTCAAATCACCTATAGCTTTAGATTATTCCTTCGCCAGTTTCTCTTCTTGTAGTTCTGGGTTACCCTTCTGGCTGTTCTCATCATTACCCAACCAGGTACTCTGCGGTTCTGCTTGATTGCTTTCAAAATTCTTATTTTCCTTCCAAGCTCCTTGTTTCTGCTCATTACTTGTTCCTCCTTTCTATCTTAGTCTCTTTCTTAGTGCCTGCCAGTCTCTCGAGTATGTCCCTGAGTTCCCGGTCGTCCATGATCCTGTTGAGTCTGCCCATTCCTGCCAGCTGGATAAGCTGGTTCTCTACATTTTCTGCCAGATCCGGTCTCACGAGGCGGACTCTGCTCAGACGTTCTCTCGCCTCTGGTGAAAGGATCTGACGAAGAATCTGCTGGCGTCTTGCTCTCTCAATCTCAGCAGTCTTCTGTTCTTCGGCATACTGCTGTTCTGATGCAGCCGATTTCTGCATTTCCATGAGCTTACGCCTTCTTATTGCCTCAAGCTCGTCGTCTCCCTCCATATGCTCCTCCAATACTCTTCCTGCGAAATGATAGTTCAAATGAACTTCTTGTAGATTTCATTCTCCTTTGACAATTCGGCTATAAGTTCCTTTGATGTTTTTTCAAGCAGCGAGATACCCTGAGGAGATATTACCCTGCCTGATTTATCCTTCTTGGCATAGCCAAGTTCCTCTAAAGTCTGAAACATGTTCCTGATGATATATCTGCTGCCCTTCGCGGGGTGATACGGCTTTGATCCCCTGTCCACTCTGCCTCCGTACTCTGCGCTGAGCTTGGAGATGCCAATGGGTCCCTTGAGGTATAACTTCCTAAGGGTCGATGCCAGCCTAACCACATACCAGTCGTCATTCTCCCAAGCCTTTTCGGTGTGGATCCCTGCTTTCAGGAAGTTTACCCATTCCGGTACCTCTACCCTCTTGTCTTCCTTGAGTTTCTGTGCTACCTTGTTAAGCAGAAGATTAACGGGTACCCTTTCTACGTTTACCATCAGTGTTCACTTTCGCCGTTTATATAATCTCTATTTATAACTCTTTCTTAGAAGCTATACCGGATCCAGCCCTATAACCATGCCGTACCTCACTTCCCGCATATTGAATTTGGCTTGTCTTAGCTCTCAGGTCCGGACTAGCCATTAAAATTGCAGCAGATTTGTGGAAAATTTAGGAGTTCCTGAGGAGATCTGGTTAAACAGTTTATGAAAGATGCGGGCCCATGACTGCAATACAATGTTGATCGATGTTACAAACATGACTCTGCGTCTTCTTTACTCATTTCAGATAAGATTCCTGCCCTTTCGAACGTCCACGTAATATAGAATCATAAGGGCCGCAAGAGAAGGTAATTCCACCAGGATCATGTCCATGAGCAGGGCAGGGTAAGGGAGAGTAATCAGCATGAATGCGGAGTGCAGTGCCGGAACAGTGCCATTATAGAAGTCAGTCAGGTTATTGTAATCAAGCAGCGTCCCAAATTTGATTTCATAATATCCCGGGGAGAGATTGAGATTTATGGCATAGAATTCCCTGTTTGTCATGTTGATGGAATGGGTGCATAAAGGGGTCCACTTTTCGCCGGAGAATGTCCCCCTTTCTATGGATATGTCCTGAAATACCGAAGCATAGGATACCGGTCTGCTGGGAGAGCCGTACTCACTGTAAATTGAAAGCTGCCCCCCACTCCCATAGGAGTCTATAAAGCTCACGTTGCACCAAGAACCATTGAAATCAGTCTGCCCAAAAGTGCTGATGACAGTAGATGTCATTCCCACGGTGGTTCCCCTTTCGCTGGAAACCGAAAGAAAGGCCAAGGTTATGATGAGGAATGATGCAGCTATCACGATGAGTTTATTGTAGAGTGCCATAGATCACTTCCCACTTTTCAGGTTAAGACTTGTTAGCATTAGGAATGAAATTTCATAGAGTGCTCCCGATATGAGGAAAATCAGTGCGATGAGTTCCGTGTAATATACTGATGCATGGATGGTGATTAACGATTGCAGACCTCCTGTTATCAGCCATGGAAAGCTTCCCGGTTGGAGGTAGAACGATATGCTGCTGAATGCGTAAAACATGCCGAATAGAAGAACAAATGTCATGATACCGTTCTTCGTCAATGCGGCCAGCACCCTGCCTGTGGAAACCATAAAGGAGATTTCCGCCATTATCATAATGGCTACAAATGCCATATAAAATGCATTTACGGAGAAAAACGTCAGTTCGAACACCAGTATAGAAGGCACCATGATCATTACGGCTGGAAACATGACCTCAACCAGTATTGAATTACGAGCGAACGATCTGCGGTTTATAGGCATGCTGAAAATGTATCCCACGACACCCCTCTCTATCCTGTAAGAATAATTGTAGGAGATGATGGAGGAATAGAGAATCAAGATTATCTCCAGTTGACCCAGCACAGCAACTGACGGTTCAAACGGCTCGTCCAGAGTTTTGGCCGAGGCATAAACCAGGATGATGGCAGAAACAATTGTCAATATCTCCAGTATGTAAAATGGATTGGACGCGTAATCCAGGAACCTGATCAGGTCAGTCTTCTTACCGATTCAGAACACCTTCAAAGTATGGGGGAAATCTGTGGATACTGGTAATGCCTTCAAGGAGCTCGGGATCTACCTCTGAGATAAAGGTTCTCATGCTTGATTTTCTTATGGTCAGTTCATTATCCCTCACAACCAGATCGAATTTCCTTTCCAGTGCCTCTTTAAGAGGTGCAGGATCCGTTACTGTGAGCACAATAAATCCCCTTTCACCTGAGTCCTCCTTGAGAGAGATGGGTCCGTTCATTGATTCCCTGCCTGCTATGATTGCATAGTCTGAGATTGGAAGTATCTCATCCAGAAGATGGCTTGTTACCAGGAAAGAGGCTGAATTTTCCAATTTCATTACTTTCATGATGCTGGCAAGTTTCATGCGGTTAATGATGTCCAGATTTGCGTTGGGTTCATCCATGACGAAAAATTTAGCTTCAGCGCTCAGGCATAATGCGATGGATACAAGCTGTATTTCTCCATTGCTCAGATCCTTCCACCTTCGAGGGATCACATACTCTATGTTGAATGATGACAGAAGACTGCGGAATCTCTCGAGGGATACTCTTCTGAGAAGAGAATAGTACTTCACCCACTGCCTTACCGTTCCACCAGCTATTCCCACGGGTTTTTCAGGCAGAAATGACACCTCTGAAAATGCCATTTCTGGTTTTCTGTATGGGGAAAAACCCATCACCTTCACCCTGTCCTTGTGATCTATTCTTGTTAGCCCTTCAACCACGGAAATAAGGGTGCTTTTTCCAACTCCGTTTGGGCCAATAATCACGCCTATTCCTTCAGGGATGGATACCGTCAGGTTCTCCAGCAAGGTGTTATTTGCGTAGCTTACCCTGACACCGGATACTGTTAACAGAGACATTGAGTTACACTATTTCCCGGTTCTTTTTCTTGCGCTCCTTATGAGTGAATACAGAACTAGCAGAGAGATAATCCATATCGGAGGTATATAAAGTGCGTATTCAGACAGATAATGGGCGTAGTCGATTGGGTGCAGCCCTATGTTAGTTGCAACAAGAAATAGTGAAAAGTAAACCGAATATTGCAAGCCACTGCTACGGAATATCTGGTTCAGGAAGGAGGTGTTTCCCGTGATGAATGAACGCACCAGTATGTTGGTGTTGCCTGCATGATCGTAGTCGAACTGGTTGCGGTTTACGGAAAGATAATACCTGTCAGAACTTGGCACCAACGATTCATTTACATTGTTGACCAGGATTTCCTCGGGGCATGTCACTCCCATTCGAGTCTCCAGGTTAGCGAGTGAAGTATTGTTAGTCTCGTATATGACCCTATAATTATGAGTGTCCTTTACAGCGGTGCCCACCAACCCCGCAGGAAGTTGGTAAAATGATCCCCCATAAATTGGTGCATCATTGAGGAAAAATTGGACGAATGAACTGTTCGCGGGACAAACAATATTTACGCAATAATTTCTGCTGAGTTGCGAGTTGAAGATTTTCTCCCTTATGTTGACATTACTTGCCAGCACGGTGAGTTTTATTACTCCGGTTGGAAACGTATAATTGTTGGTGTTTCCAATCACATTTGCGTAGCTGTTTCTATCTACGCTTATGGTGTATGTATAGAATGAGCCGCTGGACATTGGATTGGAACTCATGGAGTTCCTGGCTAACTCAAATTCTCCCAGAGGGAGTAAAACCATAGTAGCAGAAATAACAGTCAGGACAACCATCAGTATGGCAAAGAGTTTTTTGGCACGCATATCTTCTCAAAAAAATATGGTATGGAATCACGCAGTGATTCCAAATGATACCACGGTAAACGCTATTGCGCCCCAATGAATCGCAATATTGCTGTTGGTTTCAGACATGCCAGTTACTGCACCGCTTCCAGTTTCCGCAAAGACTCTTTCATGAATCAGTACATCTGTTGTCATAGTGCCGAATCCGCCAAACTCGGTCGCAGAGAATGAAGGGTCCCAGGTCACTCCCCTGGTTGCAATCCCGGTTGAGGTATAGTATATGGAACTCACGTGCACTGAGCCGCTGTTATCCGACATGCCCCATGGCCAGTAGAGGGTATAGCTCAAGGATGTCTGGGGATTTAAAGCGTTGAGATCGTAATAAACAGAGTGCCCTGATGGGGAAATCGTAACAGTGACGGGGTAGGAAGAATTCATGGAAGCATATTCAATTCCTGGCCCATTGTATCCAAATGTGCTGACTGGCACCACCTGAACGTATTGCATCTTCCCCCATACCACACAGGTAGCTGAAAAGTAAGAGGGTTGTGTCCCGGAGACTGTTCTATTCTGCGAAACTGGCTCCACCATCGTCGCTATAGAGATCGCAAAAAGGCTGATCAATGTCGATGCGAACAGGAAGCCTTTCATGGTCGAACGCAGATCTGCCCCGGTTAGGTTCAGTTCTGTCCAACTTATCCTTTCTGTCTCTTGTAATATTTGCATTGTATGGTAAACGGCTTACACCACATAATACTTTTTGTTAATTAGTGTCGCACTATATTTCGTTTAATAGTAATTACATATACCAATTGTGAATGATAACTTCCAAGAAATACATTTCTTTACTAAAAAAGGTAAGTTGATCGAAACATGATGGGGCCTTTCCCCAAAGGAGGGTTCATATTATCTTGGAGTGCAATTTGAGCACGTGAAAGCTGAGACGGTCCGTCGACGGCAAATTTCATCCGATCCTTCATTCTGCCTTTTCTACCTGGATGGCAAAGTTAGATCTAAGATCGGACTGTCCAAAATCGGGGACCTGCGAATATTGCACCCCGCCACTTAGGATTCCTGCCTTATAGAGAATGGACTTGAACAAAAACACGAATACTGCTCGTTATTGCTCAGTTCCATCCAATTAAAGAGGATCAAAACGCGGAAGCCGCTGCGGATTCATTCTCTTCCCTTCTCAAATAATAGGGAATCAGTATCATGCCCAGATATGCTAGGGCATACAGTGAAATGGGTTCATAATACCCGGAAAACGCAATAATTGAGTAGGTTTGCAACAGGTCAATGGCGACCACGGGCAGAAGCAGAAGAAGAAGAGTTGTTGCAAATACCTTCAAGAGGCCCAAGTTTCCCCCAAAAGATTCCATGTTTATGTTGTCTGTCTCACGTCCTATCTTGCCCACAAGTCTATGTCCGTTGAAGGCTGAGGCAGCCACGAAGCCTCCAATGAGTGCTGCGGAGATCAGAGGGATATAGAGCGGCGAAAACCCGGTGATCAGGACAGCTATGGCTACCGATGGCACCACTATGAACATAAATATCATGAGTATAGAGATTGATTTCCAGGTAACGAAACCATATCGGGTTATTGGAAGCATCCTGATCACGGAAAAGCCTGTTGACTCTGAGTTAAGTGCCATTATGGTGTAGAATGATGCTGAGAACGCTGCTAGAGACAGCAGCAAAACAAATATTCCTTCAGGCGTCACGGTCCTTGCTGCCACTGGATTGAAAAGGGACAGAATCAGGGGCAGTGTAATGATTACAGGAATGACCACCAGGCTTACGTTCTGTGGATCCCTGAATATGAGACGCAGGTCCTTGGTCAGCATGGCCAATCCAGGGGAACTGGTCTTCCTCCTTTGCGTCGAGTAATTTAATGGTATCCTTTCCGGGTATCTTTCGATGAGAGACATAGACTTCTGTCCAAGCCTTACGGACAGGTAAAAGAAGACCAGGAAGAAAATTGCGCTGAACAGGATATTCTCTGCGAGAGATGCAGCATTGCCGCCAGCAAGGAAGACTGAATACGGGATATTGAGCATGAAAACTGCGTAACGCCAGACCCCGCTGAGTTCCGGGATGAACGTGGGGACCGTTTCTGGAATGTAAATAACCACCTCAAACAGCAGGAGGGACAGGGCGATTCCACCAAACTTCACCCCGCGGGATATTGCTGCTTCGAGCCTTCCCCTCCTTCTTTGCTGGAGGAGAGATATCATGCTGATCAAGGTGCCCAGGCAGAAGCCGGACAGGATAACGATGAGTGTCCATACGAGGCCGAAAAACAGTGAAGCGTAGTTACCTGACAGAATATAGAAGATTATGAGATCAGGGCCGGTCATGAAGGCAACAGAAGACCCATAGAAAATGAGGAAACATACCAGATATATGTTTCTGTTTCTCTCCGCCGGGAGTTGCCATATTGGTTCCAGCAGATTATTTCTGCTTATGCCCTGGAATAAGAATAATGAATTATACAGGGAAACCAGGAAACCGTATACAAAAATAACGAGCCCTATATTTGCCATCGCAATGAGGCTGTACCCGCCTGTGAGTCTGGCAAGCACCAGAATAATGGATATGAATGCGAATGATACGGATCCTACCCAGTAGTTGGTCAGGATCATCCGCTGGAGGCTCCTGATTTTTTTCTGTTTCTTTATGAAATAGCCGAAGTTTTTGATAGCCTGATACTTCTGCTCTATCATTATCTGCCTGGCGATTTTGTAAGTGTAGTTCATCGCTCACTTCCCATCATTCCGGCCAGATCATCTCCTATATTTCCCACCGGTGCCTCAGAGGTGGTGTTGAGAAATACGTCTTCCAGCGTGCTTCCGCCTTTGCCATTTCTCTCGATGAGTTCAGCAGCATTGCCAGTGTCAATTATCCTGCCCCTGTAAAGGATCGAAAGGCGATCGCAGAGCGTATCCACTGTCTCTATGACATGGGTTGAAAAGAGCACCGTTTTTCCGTTTCTGGAAAGTGCCTTCAGAAGATCCCTTATGACCCTTGAGGATCTAGGGTCAACTCCCTTCAGCGCCTCATCCAGAATTATCACCTGAGGGTCATGCAGCAGTGCCGAAATTATGGAAACTTTCTGCTTAGATCCAAAGGAAAGAGAACCGATGGGTTCATCCACATATTCCTCAAGTTCCAGGCTTTTCACAAATGCCTTCGTCAGCGAATCATGATGTGCTGAATCAATACCCCTGACGGAACCAACAAAATTCAGGTACTCCGTGGTAGTCATAGACTGGTAAAGCGCAGGGTTCTCTGGTACATAACCAATTATCCTCTTTATCTGCAGTGGAGAAACAGACGGATCGAGTCCAAGAACGGAAACCTTTCCGGCATCTCTCTGGGTAAGTGATGAGAGGATTCTCATCAGTGTGGTTTTCCCCGACCCGTTAGGGCCTATGATCCCATGGATGGTTCCCTTTTGAATCTCCAGCCAGACTGAGGAAAGAGCTATTGTAGAACCATAGCTTTTTGAGACACCCTCAACTCTGACTGCGTTCTCCATTCCTCGCTATTTCATTCTTGAGTTATTAATTTTGCCCGTTTGGTGTTTAACCCCGGGAAACTGATGGTTTACATGGCTATTTTGAGACAGTCCTTCCCATTCTTTCCAGGTATCGGATGGTTTTTCCTTGTTGACCGTTGAAGATGCGATTTGGTTGAACCATGGGACTTTCATGCACCGCAAAGACATTGGGATTCAGGACTGATACCCACAGATATGCAACTTTCCGACCTGTAAGGAAATCAGGACTCTGAAACGGGTTCGTGCAAAACCATCCGGACCAAGGGGGAAGATGAAAACTGAACAAAAATGAGAACCTCTGATACTTAGACGAGGAGAGTATGTCAGAGCAGACCGATAGGGTCGAAGTGTGCCACTCTCCTGAAGCCTACCCATATATTCAACGTAAAGAGTTATCTTAATGTGTGACCTATTCCCATTCTGATACTCAAAGGAGAACTCTTCCAGTGTGGCATAGATGAAGCTGGAAGGGGACCTGTTCTGGGACCGATGTTCATATCCATCGTGTGCTGCAATGCTTCTGAGATGATCGACATCGGAGTAAGGGACTCCAAGAAGCTTTCAGTGGCAAGGAGAAGGGAACTTTACGGTGAGATAGTGAAGAGGTCTGTATTGCTCAAAACCGTGAGAATTGACCCCCAGGAACTCAATACCCTCATGAATTCCCATACCCTGAATCAGATTGAGCTGATGAAGGCGTCCGACCTTATCAGGAACGCCATCTATCCCGTGTACGTGGACTCGTTTGACGTGGAACCTGACAGGCTGGAGTCGAATCTCTCCAGGTCAACCTCCCAGCCAGTTCACTGTGCCCATAAGGCAGATGATACTTATCCTTCCGTGGCTGCAGCCTCAATCGTGAGCAAGCATCTGAGGGATACTGCGGTGGCACAGTTGAGTACCCGTTATGGTGAAATTGGCTCCGGATATCCTTCCGATCCAAGAACCGTCAGTTTTCTTGCAGAAGCCTTCAGGAGAGGGGATGACCTCAGCCAGATAGCCAGAACACACTGGGAGACCTACATCAGGATCAGAAAGGCGGTATCATCAAGTAAATTAAGCGATTTCAGCAGGGAAAGCTAGTTGTCCCCCTGCCATTTTCTTGCCAGCAGGTAAAGTTACCTGGAACATATGTTCGCTACAGCCGAGCCAGATCGGTCTTTGCAGGCATCGCCATGGCAGGCTGGTCTGCCCTGACCAATGTATATATATGAAGCACAATTTCACGATTCGTGACTGCAGATTTCATTCCGGCTGATAAGACAGATCAGGCGGACGATTATAACGAGAGAGGCATATCGTTCTTCAACCTCACAAAGTACCCTGAGGCCATAAAGGAGTTCACCAAGGCCATAAAGCTGGTCGAAACGGACTCAGACTATTTTTACAACAGGGGACTTGCCTATTACTCCATGAAGATGCTCGCACAGGCTGTCAAGGATTATGAGTCAGCCTTGAACCTGTCACCGGATAATGCAGACTATCACAACGCACTGGCTTCCGCACTTGAAGACCTGGGAGACCTGTCAGGGGCAATGAAGCACTTCGACGAGGCCATAAGGCTTGAGAATGATGTCCCGGATTTCTATTACAACCGCGGGAACGTATACAGGAAACTCAAGAAATATGATGGAGCCCTGGAGGACTATTCAAAGGCCGTTGAATTGAACACTGCGGACCAGATATTCCTGTATCGCCGATATGAGCTTTATATGGAACTGGGGAAGTATGAAGAGGCCGCAAGAGACATGGAAGTGGCCATAAGGCTTGTGCCTGGCAACACATTTTTCCAGGTATCCAAGGCGGACGCTCTCGAAAAGGCTGGCAGAATAAAGGAGGCGCTGGCCATTCTGGAAGACGTCAGCGTGTCTTCCGGTGTAAATGAAGAAATTGCAGCTAAGATTGACCGCCTGAAGCAGATGAGTCAGAAGTAGTCATCTATATTGCCGCCGTAGATTGTATTCTTCACCCTGCTTATTTTCTCTTCTAGTTCATCGGCTGTGTCCGCAATGATGTTGACATGGCCCAGTTTCCTCGCCCGCTTCGGTTCCTTGCCATACCAGTACAGCTTGGTACCGACGATTCCCAGGATCTTTCTCCTGAGAGCTTCATCCATGCTGCGCCCTATGATGTTGACAATGCCGCTGGGCTGGTAGAGTTTCGGCCTGATCAGAGGTAGCCCGGCAATGGCCCTTACGTGCTGCTCAAATTGGGAGATGGACGTTCCATGCAGCGTATGATGCCCTGAATTATGCACCCTGGGCGCAAATTCATTGACCATGGGTTTCCCATCCTTGACAAAGAACTCAACGGCAAGAACTCCCTGGTAATCCAGCCTGTCCGCGAGTTGCCCTGCGATCGCTTCCATTCCATGATCTTCTGCCGGGCTTGAACTCGTGAGAAGAATTCCGCGATGGTTGACGTTGACCGCCGGCTTGAAGAATACCTTATTGCCGCTGCCCTCCCTTGCAACGATAACCGATGCCTCGTAATCAAAATCCACGTACTCTTCCACCACATAATTTGCATCGGGCAACTCATGGGATGAGGACCTGCCCCAGTCTATCTGGAACTGCCCCTTGCCATCGTATCCTCCCGTTGTCATCTTCAGAATGGATCTCCCAAATTTCCGGGATTTCCTGAGAGCCTCTTCGGCAGAAAAGGCAGGTTCGAAATCTGCAACGGGAAATCCGCCATCACGGAGGAACTGTTTCTCCCTAAGCCGATCCCGCTTCAGGTCTACGCTCTTTATCCCTGGAATCAGCTTCTTCTCCTGGCTGGCCAGTAGGAGGGTGGTTTCACTAACGTGCTCGAACTCGTACGTAACAATATCACAAGAATCCACAAACGCCCTTTCAGAGCCGGGCCCATAGAATGCATCAGATATGATCTCTGATGGTCCGTGGTTCGTATC
This sequence comes from Thermoplasmata archaeon, assembly GCA_021802055.1. Lineage (GTDB taxonomy): Archaea > Thermoplasmatota > Thermoplasmata > Thermoplasmatales > Thermoplasmataceae > JAKAFX01. Next base: position 45,312 of record JAKAAY010000010.1, on the reverse strand, counting down.
AAACGTGGCAAACTCATATCCCAGATTTCTTGACTCCAGGATCATCATGAAGCCAAGCTGTCCCGATCCAAGAATGCCTATTCTCATCAGAGCCTGTCTTCCCTAACGCGCCTGGCTTCTGTCTGCATCATCTCGTCCAGTTTTGTCGCAATATCCGCATATTTGATGGAAAGAATACGTGCAGCAAGTATGGCTGCGTTTCGTGAGTTCCCGATTGCAACGGTCGCGACCGGTATTCCGGAAGGCATCTGCACAATGGAAAGCAGTGAATCCATGCCTGAAAGTGCCTTTGTGGGGATTGGGACTCCCACTACAGGAAGCGAAGTCATGGATGCAGTCATGCCCGGGAGGTGCGCAGCGCCCCCAGCTCCTGCTATTATGACCTCAATGCCCCTTTGCCTTGCACTTTTTGCATATTCGTACATGAGGTCCGGAGTCCTGTGTGCAGAGACCACCCTCTTCTCGTATTCTATCTGGAGCTCGTCCAGGAGATCAAAGGCACCCTGCATGTGCTCAAGGTCGCTCCTGCTTCCCATTATGATTCCTATTCTCACCACCATTTATGATGGCAGGAGATTATAGAATGTTTTCCGGGATAGTTGTACTCAGGTACCTGGTTTCTGAATCATTAGCATTTGGGTGCCATATCCAGATGAATCCACGTCAAGTGATAACCCTACCTCGATCAACAAACTCAAGATAATACTGGAAGAATCCGGACACATAGAGAAGATCAAGGGAAACAGGTGAGAGGAACCTGCCTGCGATAAGGCTGCCTAATCCATATGGGCCCCGGAGGGGGCGGTTTCATAGGTATCCGAAAGAGGCGGTTTTCTTTGGGCCCTGGAGCATATCATCACGATATGGACCGGATCTCTGAGACCTTAAGGTATAACGGTGTCTCCCCGGGGGTGGTAAACGGCCAGCAGGAATGATCTGATCAGCGCTTTGATCCGGTCTCCATGGGATATCATCTGCCGCAGAAGGCTTGATGCTGGCAAGGTCGTCAACACGTTCCCGGTAGTTGAATTGAATAGACTCCTGCGCAGTCGCCGTAAGCGCTCCCGAGCCCCTGCGCAGTTCTGTTTCTGTCCACTGAAGGTGAAGAAGGCCTGTCCTTTTAGAATTTCTTATTATATACAGCTGAGCAATCATTGGCTTATGCCGGCGATTCTTCTTAAGGAAAACGAGCTACAGAGAATTATCAGGAAGATACCAGATGGAAGTACTGTAATCGTTTCCGGATTCAATGTTTCAACTGCACCCGAGTACATCCTGCTAGCCCTTTATGAGTCCTATGAGAAGACCGGGCACCCAAGAGACCTGTTCATTGAGTCTGACAGCCTCCCGGCGTCCACAGGGAGAGGCATGGATCTCATCTCCTCAGGCATACTTGAGACCTCTGACGCAGGTTTCATTGGTGGCATATTTATGCCTTTCCTGGGATGGTCCAAGAGCCTCCAGCGGCTGGTGGAGGATAACGCATTCCCTGCATACACATGCAGCATTGGGACGATGGCACATCTTCTGCGCGAAATGTCTGGAGGTCGGCCGGGCCTGCTCACGAAGGTTGGTCTGGGGACATTCCTGGATCCGAGGTATGATGGTGGATTCCTCAACGAAAAAGCTAGATCTGAAAGGAGGGTAAAGTCGGAACTGGTGACCATAAAGGGCGAAGAGTTGATCTTCATAACAGCCCCGAAACCTGACATTGGCCTAATAAGAGGAACAACCTCCGATGAGATGGGCAACATAAGCATGGAGAAGGAGGGCATATACGGGACTGTCTTCACCATTGCACAGTCAGTTAAGGCCCGCCCAAACAGAGGGAAGGTGTTCTGCCAGGTGGAGAGAATTGCAAGGACTGGCACCATAAATCCCAAAGCTGTTCATGTGCCTGGTCCGCTTGTGGATTATGTGGTGATAGCCCCTCAGAAATACACATGGCAGACAGGGTCTATCGAATTTGATCCCAGGATTTCTGGCGGGATTATACCGCCCGAGCTGAGAATTTCAGAACCTGATGGTGACCTGACTGTCAGATCCATTATCCAGAGAAGGGCCGCCATTGAGATGATGAGATGTGTGAAGAACAATGGTGGGCCCGTTCTTGCCAACTACGGCGTTGGCATACCTTCCGAGATACCCTACCTGCTCGAGAGGGAAAGGGTTTCAGATAATGTATATGCGACCGTCGAGGCGGGTCCATGGGGTGGTCTTCCTCTTTCAGGAGAGGACTTTGGGGTCTCCATAGGGCCGTTTGCCATCATACCGCTTCCTGACCAGTTCAACCTCTATGAAGGAGGGATAATTGATCTGGCTGTTCTGGGATTCATGCAGGTCGATAGCCATGGAAACGTCAATCCATCCCTGCTGCCTGGCAGGACCCCTGGACCCGGTGGCTTTCCAGCCATCGCAAGCGGTTCCCCTTTCACCATATTTGCGGGAACGTTCATGGCAGGGGGCTTCGATATCCAGATCACGGACGGCAGGCTTCGCATAGTTAAGGAAGGCACAACCATGAAGTTCGTGAATGATGTTTACAAGGTGCTGTTCAGGGGAGAATATGCCGTCAGGGACAAGAGAGACATAACGTACATTACCGAAAGGGCGGTCTTCCGACTCACGCCGCGCGGGATATCTCTTGAAGAGGTGGCACCGGGCATAGACATTGACCGCGACATCATCGGAAACATGGAGTTCAAGCCCGTGGTTCCGGACAATGTTAGAATCATGAATCAGAAGATATTCAATAGGGGAAAAATAGGTCTTAGGCAGATGATAACCAAATGACGGAACTTCAGGTCTGCCCAGGAGCATAAGATTTCTGGGCCACAGCCCATTAGACCATCCCCGAAGAGAAAGACTTACCCGGATCAAACTTATATATTCTTCAATTATACGTGGGCATGTATAAGGAAAAACTCTCCAATCTCCAAGAGGGTTACACTTTTGACGATGTATTGCTCATCCCTGGCCGGAGTTCTGTTGAACCAAGGGATGCAGTTGTTGAGACAATGTTCAGCAGGAAGATCAGGATTAAACTTCCCATAGTAAGTTCTCCGATGGATACGGTCTCGGAATACAGCATGGCCATTGCAATGGCCAGATTCGGCGGAATAGGTGTGATTCACAGGAACATGACGGTGAATTCCCAGATTCAGATGGTACAGAAGGTGAAAAGGGAGGAGTCCCTGAGAATCAAGAATGTCCACACCGTTGCTCCGGACACCCCACTTGAGGAGGTCAGGAGGATAATGAAGGAGAAAAACATCGCCGGACTCCCGGTTACATCAGATGACCGCCTCGTGGGCATCATCACCAAGAGGGACCTTGAGTTCCTCGGCAGGGACAAGAAAAGCGTCAAAGAAGTAATGACAGAAGACGTTGTTTTTGCAGACGAAAATGTGGATATAGATGAGGCCAAAAACATTCTGTTCCAGAACAGGATTGAAAAACTTCCCCTTGTGGATAAAAACGGGAGGGTTGTGGGTCTGATCACCTCAAAGGACATCCGCACTAGACAGAAGTTTCCGGAAGCAACCAGGGATTCTGATGGTCAGCTCCTAGTTGCCGCTGCTGTTGGGCCGTTCGATCTGGAGAGAGCGATCAACCTGGAGAAGGCAGGCGCGGATGCCATAGTGGTGGATACCGCCCATGCCCACAATACCAATGTTCAGGAATCCCTGAAGAAAATGAGGGCGTCTGTGGACATTCAGATCGTGGCAGGGAACATTGCCACGGGACAGGCTGCTGAGGACCTGATTTCCATCGGCGTCGACGGCCTCAGGGTAGGTATAGGACCAGGCTCCATCTGTACTACCAGGATAATCGCAGGAGTGGGCTTTCCACAACTCAGTGCCATCTCCGAGGTGGCAGATGTGGCCTCCGGACATGGTATTCCGGTGGTGGCAGACGGAGGCATCAGGTTTTCCGGAGACATAGTAAAGGCACTTGCCGCTGGGGCAAGTTCTGTGATGCTTGGCTCGCTGCTTGCTGGAACTGAGGAAAGTCCGGGTTCGGAACTCATACTCAACGGTCGCAAGTACAAGTCATACAGAGGCATGGGATCTCTGGGTGCAATTTCCAGGGGCATATCGGACAGGTACGGAAAAATCGCCGAAAACAAGTTCGTCGCAGAAGGTGTGGAAGGTGCTGTCCCATACAGAGGACGTGTGGAAGATGTCCTGTTCCAGCTCATTGGAGGAGTCAAGTCCGGCATGGGCTATGTTGGGGCGAGCAATCTTGAGGAACTGGGGAGGAACGGCAGGTTCATTAAGATAAGTGTGGCCGGCCTCAAGGAAAGTCACCCGCACGACATACGGATCACGTCCGAACCGCCTAACTACCAGCTCTTCCAGATTTAGGGACTACAGTACCTCTATCTTGTTGGCCCTGAGAAACTCATGGTTGATCACCGGTGAGAGCTGTCTTGCCATTTCAAAGGCCCTGCTGAGGTTTATCCTGAAATACTCCAGTTTCTTTGGATTCCTCAGTATGGCTGCGGGATGGAATTGCGGGGAGATGAGGTAGTTGCCGATCAGAAAGAACTTGCCGCTGATCCCGCTTATCTTTCCTAATTTACGCTCCAGAATTAACCCCAGCGATTTGACTGCGGTGTTTCCCATGGGGATGATGAGTTGTGGTTTCAGAAGATCTATCTCTGCTCTCAGGTATAATGAACATGTTTTGATCTCTCTTGTCTTTGGGGAGGTGCCAACCTTGGGCCTGCACCTGACCGAGTTCGTTATGTACACCTCATTCCTGGATATCCCGAATTCCTTCATCACTCTGTCAATGAGCTGGCCGCTCCTTCCGACAAATGGTTTGCCCACCTCGTCCTCCTTGGAACCGGGAGCCTCTCCTATGATCATTACCCTGGCGGCAGGGTTGCCCATCCCACACACTGATTTCTTCCGGAAATAATGGAGGTCGCAAAGTTTGCACTGGCTCACCGCTCCACATACCTGTTCCAGGGATTCCATCCATGCGTGCTATGAAATGGGCATTATTTATTGTTGCTGTCTCCCCTTTCTTTCTTGATGTTGAATTATTGGGAATTCCGTGATATTATGCACACATTTACCCCCATTCCATATAGGTCTTTTGAACTCTTTGGGGCAAACCATGAGTCCACGGTCGTTTACGCTCTGTGAATCCAGAGGAACTTTTCATGGGACCTCCGGGTTTGTGGTAGCCATGGATCATAAGGGAAATAAGTTCGATTGCCAGGATGAATGGAAGGACATCCCCATAGATTTCTCGGGGGCCAGGATTTCCATGTCCGTTATGTGGCATTCAAGGTGGAAACCACCACACTGAGCTTCGGACATGGAGGCAAATGAACGTATTCAGAGTATCCCGGATATGCACATGCAAGAGAAGCGGGAATGCAATGCGGCATGCATGGGAGGAGGTCGTTGATCTGCCAGTGGCTCAAAAGGGTTCTGGATTTTCACTGCATTTTGAGGTACTGATGGTGGAGATGGACAGGCAGATGCCAGTATCTGCGTTTGCCAGAATCGTGGGAATCGAGGAGGATTCTGTCTGGAGAATCCTCATGCAATGTGTGAATCATAAGGTGGAGGAGGAATGACGGGATAGAAACAGCAAGGGGCTGATCCACAATCTTATGTTTACGAAATGGTTAAAAAAGACTTCTGTCCAAAAGTCATTATATTACGTTAGCGTTAAGTTATCCATGCGATGGATGGATGTGGATGATGTTGTGGCAACTCAGTGCGTCGTATCTATATCAGGGGATTCACCGCTACTTGAGTATTCAGGCAGGCACGGAATATATGCTCCCATAATTGCACGTAAGGTTGGTGACTCTATGTTCCTTATCTTGTCAATGAAGAAGACGGGAAACGCGGATAGGTTCACGACACTTCTTCCACTCACGTTCCAAGCCGAGGATAAGGGCGATTCATGGCTCATCAACTCCCCGCTAAAGTCGTTTCCTGAGTTTTCGATCGTTGATGAAATTGTCAAAATCCCCTCTGTGATTATGCAACATCTGTATCTGAAAAATGGAAGACTCGTTCTTGATTTCAGATTTCATGCGTCCAGACTCAACGAGGTTTCCGATTTTATCATGGATCACCTGGCTGATGGTGGGGAATTCGTTTTAGAATCCCTGGTTCCCCGGTCTAGTGCCATCTCATTCCTTATGAGGATGAATTCAATGGTTCCGATCACCCTTATCAGTTTCTCGATCCCTGCATTAAATGAAGATCCCATTGAGAGGTGCCTGTCGTCAAATGACAGCATAGCAGAGGTTGAAAAAAAACCCGGTCCTAATTACCGCGCGCTTATTTACTCAAAATCACCCATAACAGAGAAGGATGATCTTATAACCATTTCTGAGGAGGATAATTTATACGAAACATGGGGAAATAATCCCATATTACAGGAAATAAGGAAAGTCACCAACGCTAACTCGATATTTCGCTTAGCGCACTTTCTGAGGGTCAACGGAGACAGACTGATAGTTTCGGTTTTTATCCCCGCACATCAAGCTAAGGATTTTATTCGGATAATTGCCGGCATCGGTCATAATGAAGATAAACATCCTGTGAGGTTACATAGTTTCCAAGCCTGTCGGGCGGATCTCTTTAACGTATACGATATATAGACCTATGCCTATGTGTAGTGGTGATCTAATAAAATGATCCTCAGGAACTGTGCAGTATTGGAACTTCATGCGGTTCATCCGAAATTCCTGAAAGTAGGTGAAATAAGAGTGGGAGAGCAGGACCACTTCCACGTTATTGGAAGAGAAGGGGGCAAATGGTTCTTCTACAGGAGGATCAGGCAGGAATTGACTGCCGAGGAAAAGAGATTGCTGCAGGAAAACATTGCTTCTTCCAGAATGATATTTGATCCTTACTCCCCATCGAATGTAATTAGAATGTCGATCCCGGGTTTCCAGGGGCAGTTCTATAATGATATCAACGACATACCCGGATGCAGGGTCTCGCCCATTACGTTCCAAAGGGCTGGAAGCGTTTATGTCAGCATTGAATTTCATGAGAGCCAGTCCCAAAAGGTCAGTGACAGGATCCTGGATTTCGTGGCGGAAGAAGCACCCTATGAAAGGAGCGTTGTCCATTATGGCTTGAATCCCAGCGGCCTTCCATATTTATTGAATATGTACCTGTCTTTCGGGAATGCCCCAAGCAATCTGGCTGTGGTCAAAACCGGGTGGACTATCAATGAGGATGAGGTCGCATCTGAGAACCAGGGCGTCTTCCAGAACAGCGGCATTTGTATTCCCAAACAATTTGTAGATGATGAATCGGACAGGTTGATCTGGCGAATGGATCAGCCGGAAATTATGGGCAACGCTCTTCACACCGTCGTGGATGAGTCGGAACACATAGTGGAAATGAATGTGAGATCAAGATTCTTTTCTGATTTCTATGCCCATGTAATCAGGGGGTATTCCGGAGCTATCTTTTTTGGTCTTAAGTGCGAGAACGGCACGCTCTTCGACTATTTTATCGTTGAAAGGCCGGCACTGCAACGCTTTCTGGAAGGATTGCACAGTCACTGGAACCTGCCGGCAAGGAAGCATCATTCCAACTACTTTGTGGAAGTGGATGAGTTGTCCCATCATCTTACCATGTCAGAGTTTCCATTCTGATTTGAGCATTGATTGCTCCAGCCGGCAGCATGGAGCAATCATCAGACGTAATAAAATGGGCGTTCCCCCTTGACTCAGGTTTTTGCCACCACGGCATCTTTTCCAGCACCTCGGGGATGTCCTTCTGTCCCGTTGTCATATTCAGCTATCTCATATTCCCCCGATACGATCCACAACATGGAGCTTCTCCATTTATGCACCATAATGATTCCAGAGAATCTTTGTTCATGAGGCCTGACTAGATTACTCTCCTCAAGAGTGCTCTTCTAATGATCAGAGACAGAAGGAGAACGGACAGCACTGCCCTAATTGTTGTTTCCATCCTAACCCTCATGGGGAATCTGTCATTATCTATCCCCGGTCGGCCTAATTCCACTGATGTAGTATCTCGTCCCCTGTATTTTGATAAGCAGTCCAGAGGCGTCTAACCGCACCGTGGAATAAAGGGATCCGACTTCTTCTGGTCCTGACGGCATGCATGTGATTGTTCTCTGTCCTTGATGCGCTCTTACTGATCTCAATGTTTCAAGCGGAGACTTTTGCCTGTTTGAGTGGTGACATCCGTTCACCCCCTGAAGAATGTGCGATTTCTCGCTCATAAATGTTAAATCAGCGATTGCTCTCCTTTCGGGAACGGTAGAAACTCATGAGAGTGTTGATTAACTGCGCACTTCCTTATGCGAACAGCAGCCTGCACCTGGGGCACATAGCCGGGGCTTACCTTGGCGGCGATATATTTGCCAGGTACAACAGGATGGTGGGAAACCAGGTACTGTTTGTCTGCGGAAGTGACGAATACGGTACACCCATCACCATAAGGGCGGACAGGGAAAAGGTCCCGCCGAAACAGATCGTTGACCTGTACCACGAAGAACAGGACAGGAACTTCAAGGACCTCGATATAGACTTTGACATATTTTCAAGGACAACCTACAAAGAGCATGCAGACCTTGTGCAGAGCATATTCCTGGAACTAATGAAGAAGGGATACATTGAGGAAAAAACGACACTGGCCCCATATTGCGAGGAAGACCGCAGGTTTCTTCCCGACAGATATGTAACAGGTACCTGCCCATACTGTGGCAACCCATCTGCCCGGGGGGATCAGTGTGACGAGTGCGGCCGCACCCTGGATGCACAGGAACTCAAGGACCCGCTTTGCATTCTCTCCAATACTACGCCTGTTTTCAAGGAGACAAAACATCTTTTCTTCAGGCTGAGCCTGTTTCAGGAGAAGCTTTCACAGTGGGTGGAATCACACAGGGAATGGCGGAACAGCGTGTTGCAGTTCAGCATGGGTTTCCTGTCGTCTGGTCTCAAGGATAGGCCCATAACCAGGGACATCCAGTGGGGCGTCCCCGTGCCTGTTGAGGGATATGGGGACAAGAGGATCTATGTCTGGATAGAGGCGCTCATGGGTTACATTTCTGCGGCCATGATATACTCAAAGAAGGTCGGTGCTCCTGATTACTGGCAGAAATTCTGGAGGGAGGAGGCCAGAACATACTATTTCATGGGAAAGGATAACATCACTTTCCATTCAATCATACTTCCGGCAATATTGATGGCTCTGGGAGAGTACAACCTCCCTGACTATATAGCCGCAAACGAGAACATGAACATGGAGGGGAAGAAATTCTCCAAGAGCCGGCAGATAGGTCTCACGGTCAATGAAGTCCTAAGAGTGGCATCAAAGGACTATATCAGGTACTATATTGCATCTGTTCTCCCTGAAACCGGAGACACAGACTTTTCCATGGAGGATTTCCAGGAAAAGGTGAACTCTGAGCTGATCGCCAAGTACGGGAACCTTGTGCACAGGCTGACTTCCTTTGCTTCGGCAAATGCACTTGTCCTCAGGACTCCATTACAACCGGACCAGTCAGACTCAGCACTGCTATCCAGGTGTGAGGAATCGCTGAATACGTATCTGGGCCATCTTGAGAAGATAGAGATAAAGAAGGGACTGAGAGTGTGGATAGACCTGGTTCAGACCACAAACGCCTATTTCAACGAGGCTGCGCCCTGGAGGCTCTTAAAGGTTGACCGGGAGAAGTGCATTGACAAGCTGTCCTGCATCTACAGGGCCTGCCAGTACCTTACTGTTATGGCATATCCTCTTATCCCCTCCGCATCCAACAGAATCTGGAAAGATCTGCAGGGTGAAGGAAGCATAGAATCCTCCGGCCTCTCGAAGCTTAAGGCCTCGTTTACAGGCGTTATACTGAAGAGGTCTGAACCACCCTTCGAGAAATTCGCAATAGAAAGTACCAACCCCAATACACTGGACCTGAGAGTTGGTAAAATATTATCCGTGGCCGAGCATGAGAACGCATCCAAGCTTTACCTGCTCACTGTCGATCTTGGAGAGCGAAAGATTAACCTGGTTGCAGGGCTGAGGGAGAAATACAGGCCGGAGGACCTGACAGGAAGAAAGATAGTCGTAGTGGCCAACCTGAAGAAGGCAAAGATCAGGGGACATGAATCCCAGGGAATGCTCCTGGCGGCTGACGACGGCCAGAACACCCGTTTCCTCACGGTTCCGGATGATGTGCCTGCAGGCTCTCCCGTGGACATCGGAGAGTTCAGGTTCAATGGAAAGGAGATGGTGGAGATAGACGACCTCGCTGCATTCAAGCTCGGAATCCGGAACTCCGGTGAGGGGCTCGCGGCCACCGCGGAACTGGAAGGCAGCATGCTGACCCTTAACGTCCGGGGAAGGACGGTCTACCCGGAGAGGGACGTTGCAGAAGGGGCCAGGATAAGGTAAGCTTTCATGCACCACCTCAGCATCGACAGAGCACCTGGGCCGTCACGGGAGAGTGAACAGTGCTTTGACAGTTGAACTGCAGGATTTTACATGCGCCCTTGCACCGCAGGTGAAGGAAGTTGCCTCTGCCTCGTGGCACCAGGCGTACTCCGGGATCTACAGCAGGGATCACATCGATCGTTTCATTGCTGAGTACTATAGTGTCCAGGCGCTCTGCAGATGCCAGGATGCCGTATCAGCAGGAGATGAATTTTTCAAGGTAGCCATTGTTGGCGGAAAGGTTGTCGGCTTCTGCCATATGGGAGCATCAGAAGAACTATACTGGCTCTACAGGCTGTACCTTCTTCCCGGATACCAGCGCAGCGGAATAGGCTCAATAATGCTTTCCAGCGGACAGGCATGGCTCCGATCAAGGCATGCCGGGGAATACTTCGCTGTTGTTCATCAGGGGAACAAAATTGCCATGGGATTCTACAGAAAGAAGAAATTCACCGTGTATGGGCCGGCAGAGTTACCTGGAGAGGTGGTACTGAGAAAGACATTGAGGAGAGCTTCTCCTTAAGCTGTGACTGGATGAAGAGATCCGGCCTGGATCAGGTCTATGAAACGCTGCCTGCTCCGGCCATTCACATGTAGCAGGTTGTTTCCCGGGAGTTGGGGTCAGGTTTCTGGCGGTATAACAGGCTCCACGCAGTTACAGTCCGGAGGATTTACCCTGAAAACTTCCTCCTGAAGTCAATATATGAAATCACGGAGAACAGTACGGTAGAACTGGCTGAAACAATCACTGGATACGTGAACACGGCAACTTCCGGCTTCACCAGGGTGGCTATGAATTTCCCAGAAACATTCTTACTCACCGAAGGAAGCGCCTGTGTGAGGTTCACGTTTTCCGATAATGCAACGCTGATGATGACCCTCACGCCGATTGAGTAGTATCCAGGTGCCAGTGAAAGACTGATCTGTCCGGTCACCTGGCCCTGTGTGAAATTGCAAAAGGTCGTTTGTGAGGATCCGTTGTGGAGCGAGGAATTTACCAGGATCATGAGAGAACCCTTTCCAGGGTTCAGAGAGCTGTTGAATTTCAGGCCGTCATAGAAGAAAAGCTTCCCCCCATTCCCATACGATACCATATGTTGGGTTGAAGGGAATGTAAGCGGGAAATCTATCGAAGAGGTGTTATTATGTATATCCAGTTCGACCTGTGGTTGAAATGAGGCAGGGGAGTTTCCACTCGAAGAATAAGCCCAGAGGCCTGAAAAGGCGGCAAGAAAAATCAGGGATACCAGAGCCAGCCTCACATAGAATTTCCACACCTTTTTTCACCTCCTGGTAGGTCTGAGATTCCTTCTTCTCACCAGTACAACGGACACCATGAAGAGAACGAAGCCCATTATAATTTCAAAGACTCCGCCATAAATGTACGTGGTACTGAACGGATTCCCTGATTTCAGGAAATACAGACCCGCAACCGCGTACAGTAATGAGCTGCTGATACTGTGGCTTATTATGGCTGGCAATACAAAGACGTAAAGAGAACCGGGTATGCCAGAGGCGAGAATTGAACTCCTTGTCAGGACTGCCAGGAATATCCCAATACCAGCAAACATCACAGAAAAGCACACCGTGTAAAAAACCAGTTCAGCAGGCACCAGTGGCCATGTAAAGAGTGAAAAAGCCCATGAATCTCCTGTGAGCACAGCAGCACACAGGACTGCCGGATAAATGGCTGTGTAGGCGAACATGTAAGATGTGACCCTTCTGGAACTGTATGGAAATGTGACGTAAGTCAGGAACCTCCCATCTTCCAGGGAACGGGCCATGGTATAGATAACCAGTACGAGGATGAGAACAAGTGGGACATAGGCGGCTCTCAGCAGTAATATGGAGAATGATTCCGCATCGGCCTGAGTTTGACCTGGTCGAAGCCCAAGTAGGCTGATTATGGAATAATTCGCAATCAGCACTCCAAACAGCGTAAGTATCTCTATGGCAAAGAAGGGATCAAGGTCGCTTGCTATGAGGGCTGGGAAAACATACCTACTCATATACCGACCTCAGTTCTTCCGGTATGGAGAAATAAGAAAATACCGATATGCTATTTTCCGAGGCAGCTTTAACGCACTTCTCAATGCCGGCAGAGGTGAAGATCGCACCACCGCTGATGGAAGTATCCGGGAAATCCTCCTTAAGTTGTGCCATAAGAACTGTATTATCTGAAGTGCGCAGAATGCTTGTCCTCCGTCCAGAAGTCTCGTCGGCTCCGCTCAACTGGCCTTTTCTGAGGATAAGCATTCTGTCAGCAGCACTGAGGAGTTCATCGAAAACATGTGTTGATACAAGGAACAGGCTGTTTGAAGCCCTGGTTTTATCCCTTATGGCTTCCGAGATAATGGATCTCTTGTGGACATCAATATGTGAATTTGGCTCATCCAGCATGAAAATGGGCGTATCGCAGCTCAGATAGCATGAAAGCATCACCAGCTGCACTTCTCCCATGCTCAATGCGTGAAAACTGGACGATAAGGTATATTCCACCCCAAATAAGTGCATATAATCCTTAATATTCTCTTCGGTTGCCCCTTTAATTGCAGAGAACCAGTAAATGTGTTCGCGGATTGAAGAAGATCCCAACACTGAGGGGCGCTCCAGCATAAAGGAAACCTCCTTCATGGCTGCTTCATGTGAGCCCCATGGGTCAAGGCCAAATATGGATACCGAACCACTGTCTGGCTTCATGGTTCCATTGAGTATATAGAACAGCGTACTTTTGCCTGAACCGTTCTCTCCGGCAAGTATTGTAACGCCCTTCTTTATGGAGAACTCAACGCTTTGGAATATATTCCGTCTCCTGAAAGACTTGCTTACATCAGTACAGACGATGGATGCTTCCGACGATCCGACCATTTATCTTTTCCCCTTTCTTGAAACAACCCTGTACACCGAGACCAGATATATGACTCCCACCACCCATATGATAACTGCTATGATGGCATACTGAATGATGTAGTGCTGCAAGTTCAGCGAAGACAAAGCAGAGTTCTCCGTAACCAGTTGAAGGTAAAAAAGGCTGACATTAGTAACCGAAGAGGAGCCAAGCAGCAGAGAGACCACAGTCGAATTGCCTGAAAATAGGAGATAGCTGAGGAATGCGTTTGAAGGTGTGTTCAGGTAATACACTGTGTTAGAGGCCATCTGTTGCGATAGTTGTCCGTAGTACCCCGTAGGCTGGCAGGGAACGCTAAGCAGAACGGTCTTCTGTGAGACCGAGTATAAGGAGCCCTTTCCGACATTGATTATCCCGTGATCTGTCGTGATTCCTGTGTCTTCCCCAATGACATTGAATGCATGATAAAATTGACCGGCGCCGCTAAAGTCAGGTGGAAAGAAGGACTGATATATTTCACTGCTGCTCGATGCATATAACTTGAAGGATTTTGCCAGATTTACGCTTGAAGAACCCGGAGGCTGACCATAGATGGAGATCGAGAATACGGCCTCTCCGCTCTCCATTGAAATATTCACGTAGCTTGTGGTCATTCCAAGGTTGGAAATCTCTCTACTTACTCCGTTCTGATGCAAAAAACAGATTGGCCCCACTGAATCCATCGTGTATTGAAACCGTCCCCCCTGGGCAGTCGCACCCTTGACCAGTGACCCGTTAACGCTATACGCCCCTATCACTGGTGCAAAAAGGGCGACTGCAGATAAGACTACAAGTACTATTATAACCAATAAGATGAATTTCTTCAATTTCATCTGGATCGCAATTCCCGCGCGTATGATTCTTCGCACTGATTTCTCATGTTAAAGAACTAAAAACAATTACTGCGATAGGAAATGATCTTCCTGCTCCTTTAGCAGGAAGATGCCTCCACAGGCAAGCTATAGTTTATCCTCCACCTGAGGCCGAGTATGACTTCAGCAAATCGGTAATTGTTATGAACGCAGCCTGCTCTGCACTCAGTGTGTTGTTGTAGTCAACGTAGTATTTTATGAGTATGCTCCCGTTACCCATAATCTCATAGTCAACAAGTATGTTTGTGTACATATTATTCATTATCTGATTGTACACAATGGCTTGGTTCACCATTTCCACGTCGCCGGAGAAGATTTCGTACTGTACTCCATTGCTATTTGTTCCGTTGACGAAATGATAAGGCCCATTCGTGTTGAGTACCTGTCCACCTGGAAAACCACCAACATTGGCATAGATGGATACACCTGGACTGGCAACGATGTCCGGGTTCACATACAAGTTTGTAACGTTAAAGTACGCAGTCTCCGTGGAGTGTACAACATAAAAGAAGCAATACCATGGTGTGTTGTTAGTAATGGTGAATTCCATAGACGCTGACGATGCGCAGGGTCCTCCACCACCACCCGGGTGAGTTATCACATTTGGTGAGTTGCCATTTCCCTGCTGTATCAAAGTTCCTACCACAAGGGATGATCCGGTCACGCTCAGTACCATCGAAAGAACACCAAAGAATGAGAGTGTGCCTACCAAGCCTAGAATGACATCTCGAGAGGTTACTTCTCTATTCAACGGACTATCTTCGAGTTTCGTTTTCATGTATGAGAGTAATCATTTATTATATATGAATTTTCTTTACTCTATGCAGATAATTATCCTATTTCGTTTAATTCGTTTCCAATACTAATAGTAAGGGAAGGCTTGAGCCTCCGATTGTATTTCTTAACCTTTCCGGAAACTTGACCTAAGCGAAAAATAATATGTTATCCCTGCAAGAAACTGCAGGATGCCCCCCACTTCCTCGGGTATCGGGAGACCTACCCCCATCAGATAGCCGGTTGCACCGGAAGAAACCATTGAAAGCCTGTTGGAAACTCCCTGGATACTTGTGGCGGTCCCGTAGTCACTGCCGCTGATCCCGTTTATATTGATGGCACTCCGCATTGGTGCCCCGAAACCCGCAAAGAAAGAGCGGATCACATATAGGCTCCAGGCAAGAATGAACAGCGGCGATAACCCGATGAGTATCAGCATGGTCCCCTGCAGTATCCGGGTATAGGAGGAGATTCGCAAACCTCGTATCCTGAATGTCCCACTGAGACGTGAAGAGATGTAAGCGGCCATTCCCGTGGCTACGTATGAGAGCGTAAATATGGTTCCGAGGCTTGCGTCGCTGACCCCATATCTCAGACTCATCCAGAGGGGCAGTATGGACATGGCAATGCCTATGCCGGAGCCGTTGAGCGTGTTGGAAAGAATCACCCTGAAGCTGTATGTTGCACTCTTTCTGCTCATGATCAGGTTTTTCCGCTGGAGTGCTGACTTCTCCTTCAACAATGTCAGCATGATCGCTGATGCTCCCATCAGGGCTGCGGAGACCAGGAAGAGATACCTGAATGCCTCTACGCTGCCTGTTACCGGATCCAGCAAACCTTTGACATAGAGCATGAATGCCCCGCCCACTGCACCAATGGATCCTGTTGAGAGCAGCAGCCCTATGCGCCTCACCCTTTCATCGGGATCAGGCCAGTTCTTGCCAATGAGTGCTGTGGAGCCTGGAGAGAATGAGCCCCGCATTGCACCGGGGGCGCCACCTATTCCACCCACCACCACAGCCAGATAGATGAGAGGCGTATACTCAGTGAAGGACAGGATCAGCATGGCAGCAAGGTAAGGAATCTCGGCCAGAATGAGCGACAGCCTGAAACTCTTTCTGTCCCCGATCATGCCCAGGAAAAGAGTCAGGAAAACCGTGAAAAGCATGGCCCCGGCAACGACCAGCCCTATGTTCAGGACTGAAATGCCCACAAGGTATAGATAGAGAGGTATGGAAAGCATGGAGAACGTAACCGCCACGCTTCTGGTTACTCTTGAGAAAACAAGAAATTTGAAGCCCCTGTTCAGGGCTTGAGTGTCTTGGGACGTGCCTTTCCACTCTGACAAATGGAATTACTCTTTGAAGTCCTTCAGCATATCCCTCAGACGGAGATTGATCTCCAGATATTCCTTTCCCTTGTTGAAGCCGTTGACAATATCAGGACCCATATGCTTCTCAACCATGGCGATGATTCCCTCTCTGTCCACAAGGCCCATCAGTGGAATGGCAGACTCAACAGCGAACGAAGCATAGCCTGTTCCCTGGAATATCTCCCTCACCATCTTCAGAGTTTCCTCGAATCGTTCAAACATCAACGGCCTGGTGTCCGTGTTGGCAACGAGCACATAGATAAGCCGTATTGTATCCTGCATTTTGATCTCCCCACTGTTGATCATGGCCCAAACTGACTCAAAATTATCCTTCCCTTTCAGGCTCCCAAGTCCATTGAGGAGGAACATCCTGTCCTCGTCCGTCTCCGCCTTCAGAAAAGTCTCCCTCAGGCCAGAGAAGTTGTTTGAAGCCTCGGCGTATGCCACGGCCACGGAGCCTCTTATGTCGCCAGGTGTCTTGAAGAAGTTGTTGAAGTCCACAGCTATTGAGGATGCAAACGCGGGGTCGATACGGGATAGTCTCTCCCTGAGGTCTCCTCTGAGTATGCTGATGTTTACGTTCTCGTCCTCTACCTTCTCCCCGATGGCTTCCAGGGCAGAGTGATGATACTTTGACGAAAAGTCCCTTATGGCCTGGTTCCCGGGGTCAATGTAAACCATTCTGTCTAACTGGCTGGATATGGCATCGACCACCAGGTAGTTTGACTCTCCGATGAATCTGGAAAGCGTCTCGATATAGTCCTTGACCGTGGTTTTCCCCGCCCTGAGGAACGCGTAGAAGTCGTTGATAATGGACCATTTCTCAAGGTGATTCATTCTTGAGATATTCTCCTGCAGCGAGTTGATGACAGAGGGATCGTAAAGAACTCTGTAGAAGCCTAGAGCATCTCTGTTGAGCGATATCACATCCCTTGCGTCAACTTCGATCTGTGGGGCATTCATAAGGATCGAGGTACTGGATGACGTCCCCCTTATGAATATGGGAACTGGCCAGATTTCATTCCCGGGGGAGCCGCTAAGGTAGAATCTTTCCTGAGAAAGAAGATAACTGTCCCCCTTCCTTGTTACCCGGATATATGGATATCCAGGCCTGTTGATCCACTGAGACATTATCATTGAAACTGGTATGCCGGACACTTCCTGGATAGCATTCCACAAGTCGGCATTTTCTGCGTTCCCGTAGGGGAATTTCTTCAGGTAACTGGATATTCCTTTCCTGAAGTTTTCCTCCCCCACATATCCCTCGATCATGCGCAGCACGCTTCCTCCCTTGCCATAACTGATTTCGTCAAATATCTGAGCTATTTCATCAGGACTCTTGACGTCTGCGTTAATGGGGTGAGAACTCTTCAGCGAGTCTCCTGCCATGGCACCCGCATACTCCGATGTCAGGAAATCGCCCCACATGTCAAATTCCTTATGGAAACTGTCCACACACTTGTAGCTCATGAATGTTGCAAAACTCTCGTTCAGCCAGAGGTCATTCCACCACTTCATTGTCACGAGGTCACCAAACCACTGGTGCGCAATCTCGTGGGCCTCCACCATGGAGACATACTTTCTCATCTTCTGCCCAGAATCCTTCTGAACAAAGAGAACCACCTCACGAAACGTGATCGCACCCCAGTTCTCCATTGCTCCTGCTCCAAATTCAGGAATTCCCAGAAGATGCATTTTGGGAAGGGCGAACTTGATGCCGTAATACTCCTCATAGTAGTCAACAGCTTTCCTGGCCTCCTCAAGAGAGAAAGGCTCCGCAGAAAGTTGAGATCCGGGGTATGACATGATTATTTCGGGCTTCTTTGAACGGTCTGAAACAGAGGCATACTTCCCTACTCCAATGTACAGCAGATAAGTGGACATGACCGGGGTCTGCTGAAATACAACCTCCTTTTGGCCGGAGACCTCCCTGCTCGTGGCAACGGGCATGTTTGATATGGCTTCGTAATCGACGGGAATCAGTACCCTGAGGTCAAAGGTGGCCTTTGTCCCCGGTTCGTCTCTGCATGGAAATGCCATCCTTGCGCCATTGGGTTCGAACTGAGTCGTAAGAGCAAACCCATTGTTTGTTTTCACCCGGTAGAGACCCATCAGACTCTTTGAGATCCTGCCTTCAAACTTGATCTCTATCACTGCTCCGGGCTTAACTTTCTTGGGAAGCTTCAGTATGCCCTCCTTGCTGTCATAGTCGAATTCCAGCTCCTTTGCGTTGAGCAACACCTGGTTAATTTTCATATCCACAGCGTTGAGGTAGAAGTTCTTCTCCTTCCTGTCAACGGTAATTTTCTCCTCACCGTGATATTCATCACCAGAACCTGTAAGATCCATATACAGATCATATTTCCAAGCGCACATATCGACTCATACTAGTATTCCTTATTTAATAATAAACTACTCACTGTTCATTATATGAGAACTGAGATCATCAGGTTAAAACCAGGATCCAGCCAGGAATATGCTGTAAAATATGCAGCAGAAATCCTCAGATCCGGCGGGATCGTGGTATTCCCCACTGAAACTGTATACGGCATCGGGGCAAATGCATATTCGGCTGATGCAGTGGAGAAAATATTCCTGGCCAAGGGGAGGCCACATGATAACCCTCTCATTGTCCATGTCGATTCACTTGATTCAATAGGTCTGGCGGCTGATGTTGATTCCGTTCCCTATGAACCGCTAAGAAAACTCTGGCCTGGCCCGCTTTCCATCCTTTTGAAGAAGAACCATGATATCTCGCCTGCCTGCACTGCTGGCATGGACACGGTTGTGGTCAGGTGTCCCGACAATGACTTTGCCAGGGAGATGATAGCAACTGCAGGTTTTCCTGTGGCTGCACCCAGCGCAAATGTCGCAGGAAGGCCAAGCGGATCGGATGTTCAGGACATTCTCGCCGAAATGGATGGCAGGGTTGACCTCATAATCGATGCAGGGAAGAGCAGGTTCGGCATTGAGTCCACCATCGTGGACCCCATTCACAGGCCTCCCCGGATACTCAGACCTGGAGCGTTTGCGCTAGAAGACCTGGAGAATTTGTTCCAGGGAATCGTGCAGGAGAATCTCAAGGTCTCCGGGACTGGGCAGCCCCTCACACCCGGGATGAAATACCGCCATTATTCGCCTGACAAGCCTCTTTATGTAGGTACCTCTGATCAGATCAAGGAACTGAACCGATCGCCCCACGGGGATGAATACGCTTACGTCTGTTCAAGGGAACTTTCCCGTGATATTCAGGGAATAAAGGTCGAACTCGGATCAAGGAATGACCTCTATGAGATCGCATCCAACCTTTTCACTTGCTTGAGGAAACTGGACAAGGTTCCGGGAAAGTTGGGCGTGATAGAATCATTTCCCGAGAGAGGCATTGGTGCTGCCATAATGAACAGGATCGGAAAGGCTGCCCTGCCTCTGGCATGCACAGGACAGACGTGATTTTCCCATCGTGAGACTCCGCCTGTTTACTCCTTCTGGCTTCCCCTATGGGTCCTTGTCATGTTCATGTGCTCAACAACCACTGAGATGGTCTTATCGAATACCGGTTCGTACCTGTACCTTATGTTCCTGTAATATGATCGCACAATCTCCTGGCTTATCCCTGTTTTCTCTGACAGGGCAGCAGCAGCGCCTTCCCTGAACTCTGAAGCGGCTGATGCGGCATTACTGAGTTCCTTCAGGTAACTGCTGCAATCCTTTCCCTTGCCAGAGACTGTCACGGCATAGACAGGCGGCAGTGAAAAGATCCTGCTAAATTCAAATCCCGTGTCCAGAAGTATATGGTATTCCGATCTGTAGAGGGAAAGTGCCTCGTCACCAATGACCAGTGCGTAATCACTGGCACTCAGCAGAGCGTTTGCACTTGTTTCCCTGCTCTTCACCACTGTATGAGTTATGCCCAAAGCATTCAGCACCAGTGAAAGGTAAAATGACGTGGTCTCCGTATGTGCGGTAGCGGAGATCTGCATTCCGGGCATTAGCGGTTTTCCCCTGGATACCAGCTCGGTGGAGAGGGTCGTTGATTTTGAGCTTATGGTTACAACCTTCTCCAGCTTCAGGGAACTGTTTGAAAGGCATGAAACCAGCGATACCATGCCGCCATCGAGTTCGCCTGCCAGAATCCCGCGCAGGATTTCTCCAGGCGTAGATCTTACAAACATGCCCTTGTCCTCAATGGCATTGTAGAGCGGGTCAGAATGTGAAAAATTTATGATTCCGTACATCTCAGGACATTTCCCGCATCTACGTTATCTTTCCTTCTTGGTCAGATTCATAAGCATGTCGTCCACCATGGAATCCAGGTCGTATTCCGCCCTGAAGCCCCAATCTCTTGCTGCATCAGAAGAGTCAATGGTCTCAGGCCACTCTGACGCAATCTCCTGCCTGTAGTCAGGCGCATAGGTCACTGTGAATCCCGGCACCCTCTTCCTTATGACCTCCTCAAGCTGTAATGGTGAGAAGCTGAATGCAGAAATATTGTAGTCGGAATGGAACCTCAGCCTGTTGATGTCCGCATCGAAGAGTGCCATCATCGCCTTCATGGCGTCTGGCATGTACATCATCGGCAGCACGGTGTTCCTGTCAATATAGCATGCATATTTCTCTTTCCTCACAGCGTAGTGGAACATTTCCACGGAATAGTCCGTTGTTCCTCCACCGGGCGGGGCAGAATAGCTGATGAGGCCGGGGAACCTCACGCCTCTAACATCCAGCCCAAATTTCTGGAAATAATAGTTTCCCAGCATCTCTCCCGTGACCTTTGTGATCCCGTACATTGTCCTTGGTTTCATTATAGTGTTTACCGGCACGTTTCTTCTAGGTGTTTCCCTGCTGAACACGCCAATGGTGCTCGGGATCATCACCTTCTTCACCGATAGTTCCCTGGCTGCTTCCAGGATGTTGTGTGTGCCGATGGCATTGGTCATAAATGCCCTCGCAGGGTTCTTCTCACCGGACGCTGACAGTATTGCCGCAAGGTGGAATATGTGATCCACGCCGTGTTCAGAAATCACTTTTTCCAGCGTTGCCCGATCAGTGACGTCAAGCCTGTGGTTGGGATAATCCCGGAAACGTTCCGGTGGACTGGCGATGTCAGCCAGAACGACCTTTTCCCTGCCCAACCGTCTGGTGAGAATAGGAACAAGTTCCTGCCCCACCTGACCGTATGCGCCGGTGATAAGAGTGGTTCCCATGGGGAGAAGGATTACCGGTGCGGATAAAAATATTCAGAGTGGGGTTGGGTTGCCACCCTGAATTGGCATGGTTATCTTTGACGTTCGCACGGCACATGCAATCATGCGTGATTTCGGTCAACATTTAACTAAAGACACGGGTTAACCTCACCATGACCAGAAGAACAGACTGGGCAGCCAGTGACATTAAAGAACTCAAGGAAGCGGGCAGATACGTTCCCATCAGGACCATTGAATCACCGCAGGGTGCGTGGGTCAAGATCGAGGGCAAAAAGTACCTGAACATGTGTTCCAACAATTACCTTGGACTGGCAAACCACCCGGAGGTGAAGAAGGCTGCAGTCAGCGCGATTGAGGCCTATGGAGTCGGGGCCGGCGCTGTCAGATCCATTGCAGGAACAGACACAGTCCACATAAACCTTGAAAAAAAGATTGCAGAGTTCAAGCACATGGAATCATCATTGGTGTTTCAGGGCGGACTGCTGGCAAATGCAGGCGCAATCCCCGTGCTTGTCGGAAAGGATGACGTAGTTTTCAGCGAGGAGTTGAACCATGCAAGCATCATAGACGGAGTGAGGCTGAGTTCTGCCAGAAGGGTCGTATTCAGGCATATGGACATGGACGATCTGAGGACGAAGATGAAGGAGAGCCGCCATGAGGGAAAGAAGGCCCTCATCATCACCGACGGCGTATTCAGCATGGACGGGGACATTGCACCTCTTGATGAAATAACAGAGATCGGGGAGGAATTTGATGCCATGGTCTATGTGGATGATGCCCATGGCGAGGGGGTTCTTGGGAAAAACGGGAGGGGAATTGTGGACCATTTTGGCCTTTCCAGCAGGGTAGACGTTGAGATGGGTACATTCTCAAAAGCGCTTGGCTCCATGGGCGGTTTTGTTGCCGGGAACGCTGACCTGATTGATCTCATGAAGCAGAGGGCAAGGCCCTTTCTCTTCAGTAGCGGCCTGAACCCTGGAGACGCAGCTGCAGTGCTCAGGTCCATTGAAATCATGTCTGAGGACGACTCCCTCCTCAGGAAACTGTGGTCAAACTCAGACAGACTAAAGAAGGGGCTGCAGGAAGCAGGCTATAACACGGGGAGCAGCAAGACCCCCATAACACCTGTCATCATAGGTGATGAGAAGAAGACGCTTGAACTGAGTTCTACCCTGTTCAGGGAGCACGCACTGTTTGCCTCACCCATTGTCTTCCCCACGGTCGCAAAGGGGGTTGCAAGGATAAGGCTCATGCCCTCTGCAGTACACTCTGAAAATGACATTGAAACCTCTATCGACGCTTTCAGAAAGGCAGGCAGGGCATTGAAAGTCCTCTGAGGGCAAATGGATAGCGGACCTATTTCGCCACCAAGACGTGGTGAAATCTTATTCTCTTTCAATGAAAACATCCTGGAGGGGACCGTTATTGCCAGACCGAACCGGTTCCTGGTTGAGGTCATGCATGAAGGCAAATCCATCCCGTGCCACCTGCATGATCCGGGCAGGCTCAGGGAGATCATATTTCCCGGGAATATGGTGTTGTTCAGGGAAACTGCCGGAATTAAGACCTCACATTCCATCGTTGCGGGATGGAACAATGGTAAATGGATACCCATTGACACCAGGATCCATGGGGAAATCGCGGAAAAATTCCTCCCGAAGCCGTTCAGGAAAGAGGTCAGCATCAGGGGCAAGAGAATTGACTACCTTATTGGAAATGCCTGGGTGGAAGTTAAAGGCTGCACTTTGAACATTGGTGGAGTTGCACTGTTCCCTGACGCTCCCAGCAGGCGTGCAGTGGAACAGCTTCGGGTCCTGTCGGATCTGTCCATGAATGGGGATAGAACCTGTGTGCTTGTTCTCGTCCTGAGGGACGACGTCCGCTGCTTTGTCCCGAATGCCGGAACGGACCCGGGCTTTGCCAGTGCCCTGAGCACTGCCATAGGAAAGGGCGTAAATGTGCAGGTGCACTCAGTGTCGTTCGATGGCAAAAGTGTTTATTACGAGAAGCGCCTGCCTTTCTGCGGAGAATCCAGTATTGCATGAACCTGGCAAAAGGCAGATCAACCTTTGATGCGGTATATTCAGAGATCAGGAAACTCAGCCCTGATCACCACTTCGAGTTCCGTGATCCATTCTGGGTACTTATCACCACAATACTCTCTCACAGGACCAAGGACGAGGTCACCGATGCCGCTGCACGCAACTTATACAAGAGATACGGGACGTGTGAAAGCCTGGCCGGTGCAGACTATTCTGAGGTTTCCGGTTTGATCTCCAAGGTTGGTTTCTATACGAGGAAAGCCGAGAGGGTCATCGAGGTTTCCCGCATCCTCAGGGACAGGTATAATTGCAGAGTGCCGGAAACCATCGAGAAACTGATGGAGTTCCCAGGCGTGGGAAGAAAAACTGCAAACGTGGTTCTGGCGGATGCCATGGGCATTCCGGCCATAGCAGTGGATACCCATGTACAGAGGGTCAGCCGGAGAATAGGCTGGTCACTGAGTGATGACCCAGAAGCCACTGAGGAAAGGCTGAGGAAAATAGTTCCCAGAGACATGTGGCTTGGGTTTAATCCCGTCCTGGTGGAATTCGGCAAGCATGTCTGCAAACCCATCACGCCAAACTGCACAGTTTGCGGCGTCAGACCCTACTGTGACTTTTACAGGGAGGAGAGAAGCAAAGCGCATGCAGGCAAGCGAAGAGCTGATTCACGAAGCAGAAGCTAATTATTTCCTCATAAAACAAAAAGGAAATATACCAAAGAGGATTTTGACCTTGGTCTCAGGAAAGGGAATCCTCATAAGTTCCCAAAATGTTGAAGAGTGAACCTATGGAAGTAAAGGTAAAGAGCGAGATGGACGTCGACAGGAGCCTGTGTAACTATTGCGGCGCCTGCGTTGGGATGTGCCCAACCGACGCAATTTTCATGGACGACACGGTTATTGAGATACACGAGGATAAGTGCATCAAATGCACCTTCTGCGTGATCGGATGTCCCACCGGTGCCATATCGGCGGAGTGGTTCCATGCCAAACTATGATGTGCTCGTCATAGGGGCCGGCCCTGGAGGAAGCTCAGCAGCAAGATTCTCTGCCAGAGCCGGTTTGAAGACGCTGCTCATTGAGAAGAGGCCCGATATAGGTTCACCTGTGAGATGCGGAGAAGGACTCTCCAAAGGATGGATGGCTGAGGGAGAAGTAAAGCCGGATTCACACTGGATAGCAGACGAAGTCAAGGGGGCAAGAGTTTTTGGTCCCTCCGAGAGGAGGCCCATTGTACTTGAAGCGGAGAAGGCCGGAAACGAGGTGGGTTATGTCGTGGAGAGAGACAAGTTTGACAAGGACATGGCTTCCCTTGCCGCGAGCGAGGGTGCAGATGTCTGGGTAAAGTCTCCGGCGCTCGCAGTCATAAAGGATGGAAACAGGATTGTTGGCGCCAAGGTCAGGCATAACGGGGTAATGGAAGACGTAAGGGCGAAGATGGTCATAGCTGCCGATGGATTCGAAAGCGAGTTCGGCAGGTGGGCGGGCCTGAAGTCCATCATACTGGCAAAGAACGATATCATATCCTGCGTGGAGTACAGGATGATCAACGTTGATTCCGACGCGGATTACACCGATTTCTATCTTGGATCTGTCGCTCCGGCCGGTTACATATGGGTATTCCCCAAGGGAGAGAAGCAGGCTAATGTTGGAATTGGTGTTACGCTGACTGCACTGAAGGACAGGTTTGACGTCAGGAAATATCTGGACAACTGGATCAAGAACCATCCGGGTTATGCCAAGGGAAAAACCATCCAATATATCACTGGAGGGGTTTCAGTGAGCAAGGTAAGGGACAAGTTTACCCTCCCCGGACTATTGCTCGTTGGAGATGCTGCCAGACTCATAGATCCCATCACAGGTGGAGGCATCGCGAACTCTTACATATCCGGCAAGTATGCTGCTGCAGTGGCGAAAGAGGCCATCGAGAGCGGGAACTATTCACAGGAAATGATGCTCAAGTATGAGAAGATGGTGAAGGAAAAGTTCCAGAGAAAGCATCTGAGGAACTGGATTGCCAAGGAAAAGCTTGGCCAGCTTTCAGACGAGAGCCTAGACAAGCTTATCGACATCATCTCGGAGGCCCCTATAAACGACATTTCCGTGGAAGAACTTCTCAGGACCGTACAGCAGAAATATCCGGAGATGGTTGCTGAGCTGGAAGATCTCATCTGATCGCATGAACGTGTGGTGGAAACCCCCATTCATGCCGGTTTCTCGCATGTTGCGATGGGTCTTTCCATAATTTCGAGCTCACAGATGTGTTTTGAAGCGCTGCCTTGTTATTCGGTCGCTTATGAGAGAGTATATAGAATGATAGAGATGTGAGCATGGCTCCGGGGGTTTTTGAGACCACTGTACACTGCAGGAGGCTTGCTGATCTTGAATGGCAGAGAGGTTAAGTGTTGAGCATGCGATCTGGATTACTTCAGTGTGCCCATGATTTTTCAATCATGGGGCCTGAACTCTGAGCTTATTTAGGGATCTACTGAACTATATTCCAGTAATAACCGCGCCTTATACCTCTATATGCCCCTGTATATTGAACATGGCAAGAGAATTTCAGAATAACTAGTTAGTATGGTAGTCAAAGGAATCAGAAAGTATGTATTAGGTGCGTGAACTGGCAGCTAGTTCAAAAAGTAATGATCTGCTGTGAACCATGTGATCTGGCCAACCCTTCAAAAAGTAAAAAATTAATGCGAACCATTCAGGGCACGAACACCATAAATCGATCTGTCGAGGAGTAGAGATGAACATTCAAAAGGAGAAATCAATCAGCGAACTATCAGCGGGGACCATAAACGGCAGTAAAAGAATACTCCGCATATTGAGCCTTCCAGAGTTATTATTCGCATTGCTGCTCATTCTGATCTATTTTGGAGATCGTATCCTCGGGGTCTGGGGATATATATATGGGTACAGGGGGTTCTTGGAAGGCACGGCAGTCACGCCCATACTCCCATTCACGTTCTTCATGCTGGGTGCATCTTTCACTGCAATACTCATGATGCTAATCCTCTCAGGAGTCAGATTATGGAGGGCTCTTTTGGTGGCAATTTCCACACCAATGGCAGCGGTCTGGTTCTTTGAGTTTGTATGGGATCTCATCTTCCTTATCCGCTCAGGCAACTTCAGTTCATGGTATGGATTTCCAGGGCCCATTGTTTACTATTACTACGCATTTCTATCGCTCACTGCGCTCTGGTTTGTAGGGGTTCGATACTGGAAATTCTCAGTGGTTCCAGCAGCTCTATGGACACTCCTGTTTATCATATTCGCAGTGTGGGATTTCACGGGTTATCCCCAAACCGGCTTTACTTTTGCGATGAACTATCCCTACATCATCAACGTTCTTGCAAAGGTGATGACGTTCATTGCATTCGCCTCTCCTGTCATTTTATGGGGCATGTCCCACGATTTCAGAAGAACTAGTTAGCATGGTAGGCAATCAACCTGGTTAATTCATTCTTGAATTTTCTCATTGCAGGTACATACACAAATTTTCCTGATCCCTTTATGTTCTTTATAGAATCATAATATCACTTCACGGGCTTGTTTCCCAGAATGATCGTATCAACTGCGGCTGAAAAACCGCCCTGCTTTCAGTACACCGTTCCTTGGACTTGTGAACTCCTGTCCTTATGGCAGAGTGATCCATGTGCTTCCAATGATCCTGAAGAATGAAGCAAATTCGTTCACCCGCTTCAAATCTTGACATATCACCAATGCAGGATGAAATAAGAGAGGTGGAATGCTGATCGATTCCCGGTATTGACTTCGAATGCTTACTTCCTCCAACTCCCCTGCTCACTTCTCCATCTCATTTTTCCATGGAAATGCTTTGATCCCGGCAGATTTAAAACGTGCTGAGAGGAACATGGTCCTTCTGGTTGTTGAAACCGATCTTCCCTTGGTGCTTCCTTCTCCCAGCAGAGAAAGTCTCAACTGTTTTGGGAGAATGGTAAATTATACCCGCCCCCCTGATGTGTCATATAATGGAATTCTTTGTGGTTGATATGGGTTTTCCAGGTTTTTCTCGTTGTGTGGAAAGATTACCGAATATCCTCTCACCCTCATGAAGGACATAAGATTCCTGTATACCGTCAGCCAGTGCAATTCTGCCGGTTTTACCAAATCCGCATGGCCGTAATTCTTCGATTTAGTTGTCCATGGCAGTTACCTTAGATGGCTCGCTGGTACCTCAAATTATCTAAGACCTTTCATTCCCCTGAAAACCACAAATGCTGGTCCGGATGTATCGAGTGATGTAACCCTGCCCAAGTGATGTTATCAATGCGCATTCAGAGTGAGGCTGAGTCTCTATCTTATCACCATCAGGTGCCATTCAGGTTGCATTGCTTTCCTTCTCTGCGTGATTCATTTCAATAACAAAGCTGTTCATGTGATCAATGCGTCCTTTCCCTATGCATCCATCTCCATGGAGACTGCTGGCCAGCATTAATGGACGCAAACAGAAGGTTGGCAGCCGGAGAATTTGATATTCAGTCATAGATACAATAAACAATCTGGCGGCAGGATCGCTAAAGTCAGACCACAAGTGTCAGATATGCCCGTTTTTACACTCAGGGATTTGGAAGAGCATTCAGTATGGGTAGACTAAGAGATTTAGCTTTCGCCGCCAAGCATGTTTTCAAGGCCGAAGTTTCCGGACTTCATCTGTGACTTCAGCATCTTCTTAAGGCCCCTGTTTCCCTGGAATGCCTTGAGATTCTTCTTCATGTTCTTGTATTCCTTCAGTAATGCCCTCACATCGGTCTCAGGGCGGCCACATCCTCTCGATATACGCGTTATCCTGGACTGGTTAATCAGGTCAGGGTCTTCCAGCTCGCTGTCCGTCATGGAGTCCAAAATCACCCTGTATGTCCTCAGTTTCGACTCCGCGTTCTCTATGGCCGACTCATCTATTTTTGCTGCCCCAGGCATCTTGGCAACGGGGAGCGCGTTGAAAATCTTCCCCATAATGCCGGGCTGCGAGAATTTCTCCCAGACATCATACATGTCCTTGAGGTTGAACTTGCCTGACATCAGCTTATTTACGGATTTCTCTGCGTCTTCCGGCTTAAGGTCCATGTCCTGAACAGTTTCGAGCAGGAAATCGAGATCACCCAGACCAAGAAGCCTGGAAAGGAATTTCTTCGGATTGAATACCTCGAAATCCTCCAGATGCTCGCCAGTACCTATGAAATAGACAGGTTTCTTCAGTTGTGCAACCGCGCTCAGTGCACCTCCTCCCTTGCCTGTTCCGTCCATCTTGGTTAGGATGATGCCCGTGAGTCCTACGGCATCGTCCATCGCGGCTGCCTGTGGTCCGGCCTGCTGCCCCAGGGTAGCGTCCATGACAAGAAGTTTTTCATCCGGAGAGCATTCTTCATTGACCTTTCTAATCTCCTCTATCAGATCCTTGTCCAGGGAATCACGGCCACTGGTATCGATTATCCTGACCTGGAGTTTCTCAAACTCCTTCAGTCCAGCCTTCACAATTTTTGCCGGGTTTTTCTCACCCTCGATCCCGAAAAATGAAGCGTTCACCTGACCTGCGATCTGCTTCAACTGATTGTAGGCAGCGGGCCTGTGCACATCTGCTGCGATCAGGCCCACACTGAGGCCTTTTTTCATGAAAAACCTGGAAAGCTTTCCGGCAGAGGTTGTTTTGCCCTGACCATACAGACCCACCAGCATGATGGTCTGTGGTGCAATCTTTACTGCTGACTCCAGGCCCATTATGCCCAGTAACTCCTCATAGATGATGCGAACCATGTAGTCCTGTTCCATCATCCCCGCCGGCGGTTTCTCTTCAGAAGCCCTCTTCTCAAGAGTCTTGGAGAGTTCCAGAGCCAGCTTGACGTTAACATCTGCCTTGAGGAGGATCCTCTGGACCTCCTTCACCACCTCGGCTATGGTTTCCTTGCTGATGTAACTTGATCCGGTGATTTTCCTGATTGTTTCTCTGAGCGCGGAGGCGAAAGATTCCATTACCACAAGATCACCCGGTCATCCCCATCTGTACCTATGGGCATTAAGTTTCCCAATTTTAACCTCTTCCCTCTCACCTGTTTCCGGGATCTATGCTGATCTCCACGTTGTATGGTGATTCCTCATTCCAGCGATTCGACCACTGGAGTAAACTGTGAAGGAGTTGCAGGCTCTCGGTACCTTTCTGAGTGAGGGAGTAATAAACCCGGGGAGGGCTGGCGCCCGTTACCCTCCGTGATACCATACCCGACGATTGCAGGTTCCTGAGAGCTCTCGATAGGCCAGGAGAACTGTTTCTCCCCAGCCTGCGTCTGATCGCGTTGAATCCGGACTCCCCCTCTGAGTCCAGTATGTAAAGTATGTCAATTACTCCCGCCCCGCTCAGCAGCCTTAATTCTTCCCTTAATGCAGAAAGTGCGTCAGGGCCTGGAACATATAGAGGGACCGTAGGTTTCATGCGCATTACCTTGTGCAGCCCATGTTACTTCCCACTATATTAACTTAGAGAAAATTCCGGAGTGGGCGAACACCGTGAATTTTCAGGAACTGGAAAATGACATATCCGAGGTTGTGGACAGGATCGGCAGCTCTGTGGTACTGATAAGCAAGGACATGAATGCAAGAACCGTGTATGGATATACTGCTCCGGCAAAGGGACTGGGCAGCGGGATCATATTGAGCTCCAGTGGATACATTGTGACCAACTTCCACGTGGTGGAAGGCGCGACCAGGATCGAAGTTACCACGCCGCAGGGAAATGTGTACGAGGCTGAATACAAGGGAGGAGACAGGGCAACTGACATTGCGATACTCAGGATTAGGACAAGCGGCCTTGAACCGGCTGTTCTGGGAGATTCAGACCATCTCAGGGTGGGACAGTTTGCACTCGCCATCGGGAATGCTCTGGGGTTGCCCGGAAAGCCAACAGTCTCACTCGGCGTCATAAGTGCACTCGAAAGGCCGCTCCCTCAGGCAGAGTTTGTTTTTGAAGGACTTATTCAGACAGACGCCGCCATCAACCCTGGTAACAGCGGAGGTCCGCTTGCAACGCTGGATGGGAAGGTTATCGGGATCAATTTTTCCATGATACCT
The DNA here is from genome assembly GCA_021802055.1 of Thermoplasmata archaeon. Classification (GTDB taxonomy): domain Archaea; phylum Thermoplasmatota; class Thermoplasmata; order Thermoplasmatales; family Thermoplasmataceae; genus JAKAFX01. Next base: position 14,613 of record JAKAAY010000010.1, on the reverse strand, counting down.
TTCGCCCAGGGGATCGGATTTGCTCTTCCCATAAACACCGTAAAGAGAATAATGAACCAGGTGCTTGAACACGGGAGGGTCATACGCCCATGGCTGGGAATCTCCGGTGTTTCACTCCATGGTGATCACAAAAAGGATCTGGGAGCGGAGTCTGGAGTCTACGTAGCTGCCGTCACGAGAGATTCTCCGGCACACATCGCTGGCATTCTTCCGGGTGATGTCATCGAGTCCATGGAAGGCACAAAGATTACAGACATGAAGGCCCTTCTGGCCAAACTTTCGGAACTAAGCGCCGGATCACGAGTGCGCATAGGGATCCTGAGAAACGGAAGAAGAGCGCACACAGAGACCATAGTGGAGGAGATGCCGGATCAATACCCCACCTGGAACCAGGGTGATTGAAATTTCACAGCATTCTTAGGGGACGGCTGCCTGGACATGGATCAGTATTCTCTCCACCTGTGGCCGCATGAGGCACAGGTGTAGAATTTTGTTTCCGGTTCGTCCGCAGATCTTGTCTGTTTCAGCAGGAAATATGCACCTGTATGCTTGCACTTAGGGCAGACGGCATCGGAATCCAGCGGCTCAGCCACCTTCTCCTCGTTGATGAGCACAACCTCCTTGCCGGTGCTCTTTGCCACAATCTTTGGCTCTGCATGCTTCGCGCTCTTGGTCACCTCGTGACCACATGATCCGCATACATAGCTCTTCCCCACTGGAGACATCAGGGAACCGCACTTGGAACAGAACATCCCATCTAAATTCATCTGCGGTATATAAACGAAAGCGCGTGTGACGTGGAATCAACATCAGGTTAATTATTTCAGAAGGCATTCAAACCGTATGGAAGAATATGACAGCGGAAGGATACCGGAAATACTCAGGTCATTCAGAAAGGTGGCAGTTGTTGGGATTTCTGAAAAGCCAGACAGGGACAGCTACAGGGTATCGAAGTACCTGATGGAGCACGGATACACAATATACCCCGTTAACCCGGCGCTCAAGGAGTGGAATGGCCTGAGGGCATACCCAGACCTTAAGTCCATACCCAGGGGTGAGGGGATTGAGATAATTGACATTTTCAGGAAATCTGAGGCCGTGCCCGATATAGTGAAGGAATCTGTGGGTCTGGCTCCAAGGGTGATTTGGATGCAGGAGGGTGTCGTGAGCGGTGAGGGCGCCCGGCTTGCAAAGAGTCATGGGATGATGGTGGTCATGGATCACTGTATCATGAAGGAAAGGGCAAGAATCAGGGACTGATCCTGCCAGGGAACATTAATTAAGTCATTGATATCACCTGAAACAGGTCGGGGTAGCCTAGCCCGGTAAGGCGGTAGATTCGAGATCTACTGCTCTCGTAGCTCGGGAGTTCGAATCTCCCCCCCGACGCTAAAATGCCGTGATCAGAGAGAGACTGTCCCCGGGATCTTTGGAAAGGGGTTGGTCAGCCCCACGTGTTCCAGCCCGCAGACGTATCTGGTGAATCTCTCTATCCCTATGCCAAATCCGCTAGACATCCTGATGCCTCTCTTCGCAAGTTCAGTGAACCAGCGGAACTGCTCCTCAGCCTGTTCCTTCTTCCGGATTCTCTCCATGATCTTCTCATATTGAAATTCCCTTTCTCCACCAGACAGGGCTTCCTGATATCCCTCCGGCCACAGGAGATCCATGTCCCTGAGTATGCCGGGCCTGTCTGGATATTCTCGATCGTAAAATTCACGGGCTTTGAGCGGTATGTCGACTATCCATACCGGGGCAGTTGCTTCCTTCGATATCCTTTCCTCAAACTTTTCCCCGTAGTTTGCAACCGCATCCTGAAATGCAATTTTGTTGAACGGCCTTGGGAAAGGCCTGCATGCCCTGCTCAGAAAGGCCAGCTCAGCACCGTTGGCTGACCTGACTCCAGCGAGTGCCTCGTTGATCATCACTTCCGCAAGGTCCATCATGACTTCCCTGCTGGCATCCAGCTCCTCGATGTCGATCTGGGTGAACTCAAAGAGATGCCTGCCGCTGGAGGCTTTTTCTTCGGTTTCCAGCCTTATGTTTGGCGACATGATAAATATCTTCTTCAACTGCTGCACTGCTATCTGCTTGTGGAATATCATGCTCTTTGTGAGCCACATCTTTTCACCATACACTGTTATGCAGGGATCGTAGACAGGGTGGTTCAGTGGATCGGTGAGTGGCGAAAGCAGGGTCGGAGAGATTTCCATAAAACCCCTTCTCACAAGCGAATCGCGGAGTGACTGCCTTATGGTGCTCTGTATCTTTATAGAACTTTGCACCCTTGGATCTGCCAGATGCTTTATGGAACGCTCTATCCCATCTTCAATGTTGATATTCATCATTTATTTCAGTTACATTTGATATCTCATCACAATATAACATTAGTGGCACTACAATTGAATACTATCTTAATCATTTTTATACATGCTTGAATTTCTGTAAATTATGAAAGGGATCGATGAAAGGGATCGCATGATACTGGATTTTCTCAAGGATGAAGGACGTGCCAAAATATCAGAGATTTCAAATAAGCTCAACATTCCCAGAGCAACCGTATTCGAGAAACTAGAGAAGCTCAGGGAAAATGGAGTCATAACAAAATTCACTGTCAACGTGGATTATGAGAAGCTTGGTACTCCGGTTTTGGCCTACATAATGATCAACTTTGATCCCAGATCGAGCGTCAATCAACGCGATCTTGCCAGAAGGATCAGCAGGTTCGGGAACGTTCTTTCTGTTTCTATCATTGCGGGACAGTGGGATCTCCTGATACTTACGGTCAACAGGTCAATGAGAGACCTCTCCATGTTTGTCCTGGACAGCCTGAGATCCCTGGAAGGCGTAGAAAACACACTTTCAATCCCCATATTCGAGAGCATACTTTAGGCGGGCAATGGGTGTTTTGCCATGGAAACTTTACCGTCAAAAAATTAAATATATACTCGTTATGAAGTGCGAAAAGCTGCTGGGGTAGCCTAGTCTGGTAAGGCGCAGGTCTGGAAAGCCTGTGCTCTCGTAGCTCGGGAGTTCGAATCTCCCTCCCAGCGTACTTGGAAAATGTTATCTTTTCCGGTAATTTTATCCCATCTCCTGAAAATCACCTGTCTGTATCTGGATTTACCGTATCAGGACGCTTAGCCAGGAGAATGTGAGAAATACCGGAACGGGTTGAGATAGATCGTTGGGCACAGGACATGGGGTTCTCCATGCGATGAATGAACAAGGTCAGGGCGACAGGAGCCCATGGGCGAAGCGACCGTAACTGCCCAGATAGCAACCAGGTTTCAGTGGCTTAGCTGGAGCAACTCCATTTCAAAAACGTCTGCACGTTATCGCTATTGCGATTTCAGTGCCTGCATTCCAGTGCGCTGTATTCATTGGATAGCATGTACACTGCAGAAATTATGCATTTTTGGGTTTAATTCCATGAGGCTCTTCAATTCTGCACGCTTATTGATGCCCTGAGGCCTTGCCTTTCCTAGACCGTTCTCCACAGGAACCTGACGCAAATCGAGATGTTGCCCTTAGCGTTCCAGGAGGAAGCTGAGATGTTGCCGGGAGATCAGGACTGTATCCAGATCGCTTCTGTACAATATCTTTACGTGTTTCTGAATGGGGGTTTCCTGCTTTTGGCCTCATGGGCCATTAGACTGCCTTGAATTGAAGGTATCCAGAAGGGGCTATTCACCATCCTGCTTCTTTCCGTAAATTTCCTTAAGGGCGGCCTTGTTTATCTTTCCACTTCCCGTTTTAGGCAGTTCGTTTGAGATAAAGACCTTCTTTGGCCGTTTGTATGATGCCAGAGACGTGTTTCTCTCACAGAATTGTATTACGTCCTCCGGTTTCAGTCCATCTTTCTTCGGCACTACGATTGCAGTTACCGCTTCGATCCATCTCTCATGCGGGACCCCTATCACTGCTACTTCCTTCACTTCAGGATGCGAGGATATCAGACTCTCAACTTCCTGTGGATAGATATTTTCCCCGCCCGAAATGATCATTTCATCGATCCTCCCCAGATAGTACATTAAACCGTCACGATGCACCCTTACTATGTCCTTGGTGTTAAACCACCCCTCAACAAAGCGCTCCCCGTTCAAATCAGGCCTGTTGAGGTAGCCTTCGGTGATGGTGTCTCCCCTGAGAAGAAGGACTCCTTCCTCACTATCCTTCAGTTTTCCTTTATTCCCGAGACTTTCAGGTTTCACCACCCTGAACTCTGCAGCCTGCTTCATGATATAGCCCATGGACCCATGTTTCCATTTCTGGCCCTCCTTGTAAGAAATAACCAGTCCTGAGGCTTCTGTGAGACCATAAATTTCCCTTAGAGGGACTTTAAAAAATTCATCGAAGTATGAAATTACGGGATCAGGTGTTGGCGAACCCCCAAAAAATATGAATCGATAACTGAATTTATCCCTCCTCAGGTCGGCCATGGATTTGATGTTGTTGACGGTATCCACAACCATGGTGGAAACCAGCCCTGACCATGTGGCCTTTCTATTAATGGACAGATCTATCCATTCCCTGGCATTCCACTTCGGAAGAAGAATTATTTTACCCCCAGAAAATAATGCAGGAAAGGTTCCGCACTGGAGACCGCCTACATGGAATAGAGGGACATTATTCAGAAGAACGTCTGAAGAACTCAGTTTCCATGCATCCATGACCATGTGGATTGATGATGAATTATTTCTATGGGTCTGTCTGACCCCTTTCGGTTTTCCTGTCGTTCCGCTTGTGTACATCACCATTGCTTCGTCATCGTCAAGTGCCCAGGTTTCAGCACGCCAATCCCCGGCATGTTCTGAAGCATAGATATGGCTGAAACTGTTACTGGCTCCTTCCTGCCCCTGCACAATAACCCGCAGCGAAGGGTTGAGCCTGAGTATTGGCTCAAGCCGATCTCTTTCCTGTGAGGAGAGCAAGAGACCCTTCAGCCCGGCATCGCTTATCACAAACTGGATATCTTCCAGGGAAAATCTGTTGTTAATTGGTACCGCGACTGCACCAACCTTCCACAGTGCATAGAACGATACCAGATAATCCACAGACATGGGCAACAGTATTCCCAGTCTATCATCTCTCCCTATTCCGATGCCGGAAAGGTACGACGCCAGACTGTCAGCCATTCTTCCGTAGTCGTCATAGGAAACCTGCCTGCCAGATTCTTCTATGACGGTATTCTTAGAATATTCCCTAACCGACCTGTCCAGGTAGGATGCCAGATTAACCATAGTAAGTCAGTTTAACATGGGACTGGCGCATATTAAATATTATCTCCATTAAATGGAAACATTTCAAGCTGAAAGTCAATATCACTTAGCGCAGCACCTGAAAAAAGTTTTTAACTTGTGACGTCGTTGGTTTGGAGATATACTTATGTTAAACGTTTCAGAAGTCCTCGACCGTTCTTCAGAGAAGTGGCCCCGCAAAAATTTTCTTTTTTTCAATGACAGAACGTTTACATTTGAAACCTTCAGGGAAATGGTGCTTAAGTGGGTCTCATATCTCAGAAAAAGCGGCATTAAAGCTGGAGAAGTCGTATCGGTCTTTTCAAAAAATAGGCCGGAGATGCTTGAATTATGGATGGCTGCAAATCGCATAGGCGCCATCTACTCTCCTTATAACTTCAACCTCAAGCCAGAAGAAATCAAGGCGCTCGTAAGGGATTCCAGGCCCGTTGTCCTGTTTACTGATACTCCGTTGGCCGGTGATTTTGGAACCAGAATAGTGGAGCTGGACCAGGTAAAGCTTACTGATGCGGATGAGTTTATACATCAAACCGATCCTGATGATGTTTCCACTCTCCTCTACACGTCAGGGACGGAATCTGCCCCAAAGGGCGTTATGAACACACACCTGAACTGGTATTCTGCTTTGATTAGTTCCATACATGACCTTGACTGGCGTCACGAAGATGTGTTTTTGCTGAGCATTCCTGTCTATCACGTGGCTGGCCTATATACATGCCTGGGTTTCATGAACGTCGGGGCATCCGTTGTTCTCGAGGCTGCTCCAAATCCAGCTGAAATAGTTTCTCTAATAAAGAGTCACCATGTTACTTACCTGATATTTCCTCCCACGTTATTCATTGGGCTCTCTCAGTTTGTCAAGGAACCGTTTATGTCTGTCAAAAAGTGCATCAGTTTCGGTGCTTTTATAAGTGAGTCGCAGTTTAACACGGTCTCAAAAATTTTCCCGGACGTGCAGTGGCGAAATTACTATGGGATGACAGAGACTACCCCTATGGGTACAACACTGCTGCCCAATCAGTTTGAAGCCAGAAAGGAGTCGATAGGGCGGCCTCACATCAATATTTCCCTTAAACTTGTGAAGGAAGACGGTTCTGAAGCGAAGGCGGGGGAGGTAGGAGAGATATTGATGAAAGGACCAACAGTCGCGAAGGGTTATTTCAACGACGAAGAAAAGACAAGGGCCGCTTTTAATGGCGGATGGGTCAGATCGGGTGATCTTGCGGTAATGGACAAGGAAGGATTCCTCTACTTCGTTGACAGGAAGAAAGATATAATTCGGACGGGGGGAGAAAATGTCCCTTCAGTAGAGGTCGAAAGAGAACTTCTTACACACAGATCCATCGGGGAAGCCGCGGTGGTTGGCATAAAACACCCCTACTGGATGGAAGCGGTCACCGCATTTGTCACTGCAAAAAAAGATCAGAAGGTTGACGCGGATGAAATTATGGAGTATCTGAAACCAAGAATGGCAAACTACAAGGTACCCAAGAAAATTATGATCCTCCCTTCACTTCCGCACAATGCCAGCGGGAAGATACTCAAGAAAGAATTGAGAGAACATTACAAGGATCTTTATCTGAACGACAGGGTGAAAGGGTGATCACGGAGGAGAAGACCACCAGTGGCAGGACAATAACCGAAACGGATCTTGTAATGTTCTCCTATTTCACAGGCGACTGGACCTACCTTCATACGGATATCGAAATGGCGAGCAAGAGCATCTTCGGTCAACGGGTAGCCCATGGTTACCTCACCCTGTCCGTTTCCCTGGGCCTTGTGATCCAGTCTGGCGCAATCGATACAGATACCTTCACGGCCCTTAAGTCCATAGAAAGTGTCAGTTTCCTCAGACCTGTCAAAATAGGTGACACCTTGAGGGTCTCATATTCGGCAGAAAGGAAAGAATCAAGATCCGGATCCGTTGTTGTTAAAATTTCTGCGAGAACGCTCAACCAGAAGAAGGAATGTGTGATGGAGTTTGTCACATTGCATCTGGAAAGAAAGAAAAAAAATGGAGAGAAAGAATGAAATCCTACAAGCAGTTGAAAAGTGAAAGGAAAAGAGTTGCGGTCGTTGGGACAGGACAGACAAAATTTGAGGCAAGGACGCCGCAGAAAACTTATTATGAACTTGCTCTGGAAGCCGCCATGAAGGCCATGAATGATGCAGGAGTAACTCCTGAAAATATAGAGTCTGTTGTTTACGGAATTTACAACGACCTGTTCGAGAGGCAGATTATGCCAGACACGTATGTGCACGATTATCTGGGTATGTACGGGAAGGCCGGAATCAGGATCACAACCGGTGGCGCAACCGGGGGATATGCATTCAGGTCAGGTTACTCGGAGGTCGCTTCGGGGCTCTCGGATGTTACAATGGTCATTGGCGTGGAGAAGGCCCAGGACTGTTATGACTGGGCGCAGGGCAAAACTACACCTGAGGTGATAAAGTCCATTGCCTACAGCGCTGACATGACCTGGGAGTTTCCCCTCGGGACGTCCGCAGCGTCCTCATACGCCATACTTGCTTCCGCGCACATGGACAAGTATGGTACCACGGAGGAAGAGGCTGCAATGGTAAGCGTAAAGAACCACGGAAATGCCATGAACAACCCCTTCGCCCAGAGTCCCATGAAGATCACCGTTGATGACGTGCTGCAGTCCAGGATGATTTCCTACCCATTCAAGATGCTTGACTGCTCATTGTACACAGAGGGGGCATATGCGCTAATTCTCATGAGCGAGGAAAAAACCAGAGAAATGGAGGTTAATAACCCTGTATGGGTCATGGGGATAGGGTCTTCCAACGACAAGTCCTTCACCGGATCGAGGACGGTGAATGACAGGATGGGAAGGTACGGAGACATAGCTGATCTGAGGAACCACTATGAGTCTGCAGCACAGGCCTACAGAATGTCAGGCATCCAGGATCCGCGGAAGGTTATAGATCTCGCAGAACTTCATGATGCGTTCAGTTTCACCGAGATTCAGGCCTACGAAGCGATGGGATTTTGTGAAAGAGGCAAGGGTGGCAAATTTATACGGGACGGAGTGCCTATGATGGATGGTGATCTCCCTGTGTCCCCGTCCGGTGGACTTCTTGGTGCAGGACATGCTGTGGGGGCCACCGGAGTGATGCAGATAGGCGAGGTTGTCAATCAACTGAGAAATAATGCAGGGAAGAGGCAGGTGGAGATAAGGAATGGGATTGGCCTGGCACATTCCATCGGAGGCCCGGGATCCTCATACTGCTCGGTCTCCGTGCTGGGGGTAGATTAGCATGAAAACTTCGACCGAAAAGGCAAGGGAAACCGCAAGGAAGGAACTTAAATCAGCACCGTTGGAGAGCGTCATAGATGGCATCATTTCAGAAAAACTCAATTTGGATCCATCGGTTCTGGAGCATGAGAAATATTTTGAGATCCCCGATAAGATGGTGATGTTTTATAAGTACAGCTACGGAGAACAGTCGCGGTTCTTCTCCGAACTGATGAATCATGCTGAACTCTACGGCTCCAAATGCAAAAAGTGCGGAATTGTGCATTTTCCTCCCCGGGCCATATGCTCTGAATGTTATGGCGAAACCCAATGGAAAAAAGTGAGCAATGTGGGGACTGTTTTGTCCAGCACGACATCATGGTATGCAACGTCTGAGTTTTTTGATAAGGTTCCATACGCAGTGGGATATGTTAAGCCCATCGATGCTGAAACAGGAATGCTGCAGAGGATTGATCTCAGGGGGAGGGAGAAGGTCGATCCCGGTGCAAAGGTGATTGCAAGGTTCAAGGAAGACCGAAAAGGAGTTGTTTCCGATTTCTGGTATGAAGTAGTAGAGTGAGGCCGATGTCGTCCATACAGCTGCTCCGGATGATGGAGGAAAACCTCCTCAAAACCAGAAAAGAGACGTTCTTCTTTGATGGCAGGACCTATGATCCTGCCCAGATTGTAGCAATGTACCGGTCTGTTGCCAGGTATCTTACTGATAACGGGATAGGCAAGGGGGATGTTGTAGCCATTGATCTTCTTAACCGGCCGGAACTTCTCATGATTGTCATGGGCTCGTGGATGGCGGGCGCTACCGTAACCCCTGTCAATGTCCACCTCAAGGAACAGGAAATTTCCTACCAGATTTTAGATTCTGGTGCCAAAATAATCTTTGGCGAATTATCTTATCGTGAAAAGATTGAAATGGCGGTGGAAAGTAGTGGCACAGCAGTTGAGAAAGTTATATTGGACTTTGATCACGGGGGGCTTTCGGGGGACCTTTACAGAAAAGTGTTCAACGGAGAGGCTGATCTGTCCATGACGCCTGGCAATCCAGAAGATCTTTTCCTTATTTACACGTCAGGGACTACTGGAAAACCAAAGGGGGCAGTCCTGACATCGTATAACATTTACATGGAAGCGATTCAGCTTCAGCTTGCTGTGGGGTTGCAGGACAGCGACAGGATCATAATTATTCTGCCTTTGTTTCACGTTAACAACCTTATGTTCAGCATCGCTTCCATCCTGAAGGGTGCCTCACTTATCATTCTCAAAAAGTTTGAACCCGGGGATTTTTTTGAGTCCGTAAGGAAGTATAAGCCCACACTGTTTTCTGCCGTCCCTACAATATACAAGATACTTTCTGATGCTGCAAACGTGCAACACAGAACAAGCCTGTCATCCCTCAAGCTTGGTATTTGCGGAGCTGCTCCGATGCCCGTAAAATGGTTTGAGGATTTCGAGAAAGCTTACGGAATAAAGATTATCGAGGGGTATGGAATGACTGAGGGCACTGTGGCTTCAACAATAAATCCTAGGTTCGGGGAGAGGAAGATAGGATCAATCGGCATCCCGCTGCCTGGGCAGGACGTCAGAATTTTTTCTGAGAACGACGAAGATCTGCCTCCCGGCGAAATTGGAGAGATCGTTATAAGGGGACCGAATGTAATGAAAGGTTACCTCAACAGAAAGCAGGAAACTGAATCAACGCTCAAGAATGGGTGGCTTCACAGCGGTGACCTTGGATACATGGACAGGGACGGCTATTTCTTTATTGTGGACAGAAAAAAGGACATGGTAATACGCGGTGGGGAAAATGTATATCCAAAGGAAGTTGAGAACCTTATCAGCGGCATGCCTGGTGTATCTGAAGTGGCTGTTGTCGGCAAACCCGATAACACATACGGTGAAGAGGTGGTGGCATTTGTCGTCAGGAAGAATCCTCAGTTGACCAGTAGTGAAGTGATTGAATTCTGCAGGGCTAATATTGCCTGGTATAAGTGCCCCAAGGAGATATTCTTCCTGGACGAACTCCCCAAAAACTCCGTTGGAAAGATCCAGAAGAACGATCTCAGACAGAGGTTTACTTAGGCTGCTGTGCAGTCTATTCACTTATGGCAGGATGAAATGGAGATTGTCAACTACTCCGGGCCAAAGCATCGGAGCGTGCAATTGGGAAGTCGACTGATCGAAGTAGTACCCGCTACAATAGGCTGGTTGACTGCAGCCCTGTTCATCCAGGTCAGAGATCGTTATCCACCTTTCAGACCTCACGGTTCAGACCCTTTCCGCAACGAGGAAATGGATCAGAATTAAACCGGCGAAAATGCACATTATTCGTCGGACGCTTATTTTCACCGTGACTTCATTTTTGGGAAACCCCGGACCGAAGAAGATGCAGGAGTCATTGATGAATACCAGAAACTTCGGGTTGGAGCATGTGCCTTACGGCGAGAACCGGCTGGCTATCCTTCAGCTTCAGAACCACTTATGCTCATTCAAAAAGAGTTTGATACGCGACTCCACATTTTCCATCGCATTGGGTATCATCTTCTAGCCCTTTGTGTCTCCGGCCCAGAGATCTTCACTGCGATCAACGGGTATAAGCCGGCAGAGAGCATTATGATCAGCCCATTCTCCTATCTCTGACCTCGAATTCAAGCCCACAGACTGTGCTGGGCCACCATATGTAAGTATCAGAAGGCTTCCCCTAAATTTCCATTTACCCAGGCTATAGTTAACGGCAATCTTCCTGCTAATGCACCCCATACGCAAGCAAATAGAGAAGCATAAGCTGGCAAGGATACGAAGATAAATGCGTGACCCGGGGGGCATTAAGCCTGCAATTGCAAGGCAGCTTCCAACCGGGAAAATAGCATAAGTTTTGCCCATGTTACTGTTAGTTGAGTTTACTTTAGGTTACCTCATAATGGTACCGGATCGATTGCTTTAGTCAGTTCGTGCCAGCTATTTCGGCCACATCAATTTAATGCAGTTCGAACCATTGCCCAAGGATCCCCGACTTATTTGCTCATGACACCTCAGGTACATGCGTGTATTTTAGCTGGATACGCTGTTTGGCAAAGTTCCGGTCACGCACAGACCCAGGATGCACCATACAGTTCTTGCTGAAAATAGGATTGTTCAAATTCTGCCTCCTTTATATCATTGCCTTCCGGCCAGCACCGCCGGCAGTATCCTGGACAGGGAAATGTTTGGGGCAGATCGGCAGGCTACAAACACCTGAAAGGAAGACCAAAAGTGCAGCCTTTCCATTAATGTTAGGATGAGAGCAGCCTGCTGTAGATCTCAAATGGGGTATGATCATTGCCTGAAACGGGAAAAGCTCTACCTTCCCTGATGGCTATTTCTTTCGGAATGCTATGAAGCAGGAACAGGATTGGGCTCATTGTCAGCCCATATGCCCCAGCCTTGAAGATCCCTATGAGATCTCCCTCTTTCACTGCGGCTGGAAGTCGCACTGCCCTGCCGAAGCTGTCAAGCGGCGTGCATAGCGGACCACAGATGGCATCTTTGTTCACGGGATCATCGCTGAGCCTGTTGATCAGTCGTATTGGGTGATCGGCTTTCATGAAAGCCATCCTGAAGAAATCGTTCATCCCTCCGTCCGTGATTATGGTCCTGCTTCCACCGGCACCCCTCTTAACGTCCATGACTCTTGTCACGAAAACACCGCAATCGGCTGCGACGTACCTCCCTGTCTCAAACCATATCTCCTTGCCTGAGAGTCCGTTCATTGACAGCAGTTTGCTGAATCCATCCACAAAAGCATGCAGGTCAAGTTCCGGGTCATTTTCCGAGTAAGGCACTCCAAACCCCCCGCCGCAGTCTATGGTACCAACCATTTCAGAATAGGAGGATATCGCGTTCAACAGGACAGTGTGGTACTTCAGCATGGTCTCATGATCTAGGATCTGGCTTCCCAAATAATAGTGGACACCAAGCCTCTCCTTCCCCATGTCCACAAGTTCACCAAGAATCTTTCCCAGTTCAGAAACGTTTATGCCGAACTTTTCAACCCCTCCGATCATGCTCTCGTCAAGTCCAGGGATTCCCTGTTCAACGTTAATTCTCACAAGTACCCTTGTCACTCCATTGTCAAGTTCAGCTGCAATATTCGCTTCTCTGTGGGATTCCACAACAAGTGCCAGTATTCTGTGGGCCATGGCTGCCTCTATGAGATCCCTGCTCTTTCCTGGACCCAGCAGGATAATGTCATGGGGTTTGAAGCCATGCGAAAGCGCCATTTCAAGCTCACCCAATGAGGAGACTTCCGAATGAAGGCCTGCCTCCCTGGCCCATTGCAGTATTATGGGACTGGGGTTGGCCTTCATGGAATAGAATACCTCTACACCACCAGCCCTGATATTCTTCAGGCTCTCCATCAAAGATTTGCTTCTGGATCGAAAAGGTTTCTGGGAGTACACATAACACGGGGTTCCATATTCTCTAGCCGCCTCTGCAATGCTGACTTCCTCAGTGCAGAGAGAGCCGTCTTCATTGCTGTAACCGTATGGAATGTTCATGAGTACCTAATTTAGCACCATATATGGACGTTGCCCACGCTATCAGATTCCCGTGACTGTAACTTTCCTCAAACAAACTGTACCATGATCTTTGCTGACATGATGGGAGGACGTTCATTATGCATCTGGCCATTTTTGGAAAGCATCGTTTATATCGTGGGGCTTCATATTGAGGCAATGGAGTGCAGAGCCAGCAGGCAAGAGATCGGGGACCCTATTTTTGAATGGTTGGCTGCCAGGGTTTCTGGTAACAAAATGCTTGAGTCCTCCTACATGAAAGGGATCTGGAATATCTCCCTCACATACCAACCGCTTCCAGGCGAGCGCCTGTTCAGGTACGAGGTACTCCTTGTTCAGACAGATCTTGGGCAGGGAGCGTCGTATGCGTCATCCAAATTTTCCGGCGATTTGTCATCGCTGGTTGGAAAGACTGTGGCCTCCGTTCAGGCAATGGACATGCTTGATTATCCCCTAAAGGTGGCCATTCTTGACTCAGTTTATGCCAGCTTTCCCCTGAGGAAGGCAGATTATGAGGCTCATCTCTCTGGTGTATCGAACGAAAAGGCAGTTTCAAGGGCTCAGATGATATATCTGGAAACGTCGAGGCTGCTCAATATCAAGAAATCAAAGAACATGATAAAAGGTGAAAAGCCAGCCATACTGAACATAGGCTATGTGAGCAAGTTCCGGAATATAATGAAAGATCAGTTTCCGCACGACTTCCTTGCGACGGACTTGTATGAGGGCATAGTGGGCCATGCCTTAGATGGAATAACAATCGAGGACGGAAACTCAAGGAATGAAGAGTTCATGAGAAAAGCAGACGTTGCCATAATCACCGGTATGACCATAGCAACAGGGACTCTTTCACGCCTTCTTAATATGGCAAGGAAGTACGCTACCTCGGTGATCGTATTTGCCGAAACAGGGTACAATCTTGCTCCATACTACCTCAACTTCGGCGCTGATGCGGTTATTTGTGAAGAATTTCCGTACTATATCTTCAACGGTTTCTCAACCGTGAAAGTATACAGGGAATCAAATCCTCTTACTCCATAGCATAACCTCTTCTAAACTAAAAAATAAAAAAATAGCTCCTTAGTTAGAGGGGCCTATACCAATCATACAAATTTAGCATGGATTGTGCGTTCGGTCGTTTAGTAACCGTGGACTGAATGCCTCGCAGAAGCTTGGCAATTACATCCCGATTCTATCAATCTCCTCTTCTAGGAGAGACCTCAAACGATGTCTATTTTCAGGGGCGGCTTCAAGCTTAGATGCTTTCAGCTTTTATCCGCGTATGACGTGGCTACCCGGCTATGCCTTGCCAGACAACCGGTAAACCAGAAGTCACGAACCCCCGTTCCTCTCGTACTAAAGGCTCCTTCCCTTCAGACATCGAGCACTCCCACTGAGAAGCAACCCTACTGTCTCGCGACGTAGTGAACCCATCTCAGGATTCCTTTTAATGGGCGAACAGCCCCACCCTTGGCACCTTGTTCAGCACCAGGATAGGAACAGACGACATCGAAGTAGCAA